>JALGTY010000400.1 GCA_029821145.1 Candidatus Zipacnadia bacterium | reverse complement strand
TGCCGAAGGTATGTTGGGCTGCGCCCAAACATACCTGAGACTGGCCCACGGCTTCACCCACCGCGTGGCTCGGGCTTCGAACCCGAAGTCCGCCTCAGGGGACAACCTGATGATACCCTTAACCCAAATCCAAGCCGCGAGAGACAGCATTGCCGGCATCGCCCGGGTGACGCCGCTGGTGCCTTGCGAGCGCGCCTCTGACAGCTGCGGCGTGCCGGTTTATCTGAAGCTGGAGAACCTGCAATACACTGGCGCTTTCAAGATCCGCGGGGCTGCCAATTGTATCGCGCAGATGGCCGACAGCGCGCGCCAGGCTGGTGTGGTGGCGGCCTCGGCGGGCAATCATTCACAGGGCGTTGCGGCGGCGGCACGTGCGCTGGGCATAAACGCCCGCATATACATGCCCACAAATACGCCCTTCCTCAAGGTCGAGCGCACCCGCTATTATGGCGGCGATGTCCACCTGCACGGTGACAGCTTTGACGAGGCCTATGCCGAGGCCGTTCGCATCCAGCAGGAGCGGGGCCTCGCATTCGTGCATCCCTTCGCCGACGAGCAGGTCATTGCCGGCCAGGGCACCATTGGCCTGGAGCTTCTGGACCAGTTGCCCGACCTCAAGGCGGTGGTGATACCTGTTGGCGGCGGCGGCCTGGCTGCCGGCATCGCCTCGGCACTGCGGGCGAAGACGCCGGACATCACGATCCTCGGCGTACAGGCTGCCAATGCCCCATCAATGGCCGAATCATTCAAGCTCGGCGAGCCGCAGACGGTGCCTGCCCAGCCGACCATCGCCGAGGGCATTGCCGTCGGCAGTGCTAACGAGATGACTTACGGCCTGCTGAGCACGCTGTTGGATGACATCGTGACCGTGGACGAGGGCACGATTGCCTCGGCGATGCTCGATTTCATTGAGGACGACAACTTGGTGGTCGAGGGCGCGGGCGCAGTAGGTCTGGCTGCTCTCCCTCAGCTTGCGGATAAGCTCCAGGGCCCGACGGTGCTGATTGTATCTGGCGGCAACGTGGATGTGACGACGATGGGGGCGGTGATTGATCGCGGTTTGGCGGTGGCTGAGCGGTCGGTGCGCTTGCTGGTGATCTTGCCGGACGTGCCCGGCGCGCTGGCGAAGCTATCCAGGGCAATTGCCGATGCCGACGCCAACATAATTGAGATTCTGCACAATCGCCTGACGGGCGAGGTGGAGGTAGGTAGGGCGGAGGTGGAGTTGGTCCTGCTCACTCGCGGCCCCGATCACGTCGAGGATGTATTGAATCGCCTCCGTGCCGCCGGCTACGAAGCCCGCCGCCACACCCATGCCTAATCCTTCGCGGTTCGCTCTTCAAGCGGTGAGGGGCATATCGTCCGTAGCGCGCCTATTCACCTTCCCGCTCCGCGCAGCGCAGCGGAGGGTCTGGGGTCCGCGACCCCAGCGGGGAGTGGGGCAGCGCCCCACGGTGTGGCCGTTGCCTTTGCCCTATGCCGTTTGCCTCATTCGTCCCAGCCGTCCGGGAGGGTGAGGCGCCAGGCGTCGTTCTGCACCGGCCAGTGGTTGCCGGCCACTACCCACAGGCTGTTGCCATAGACATATACTGTTGCTTCGTGGCGCGTCGAGAAGCCCGTCGCCTCCGACTCGAACTCATGCCAAGTCGTTCCGTCCTCGGTGTACCAAACATCACCGAAGTTCTTGCGGTTGACGTTGTCGTAGCCGCCGATGATCCACATCTTGCCCGCATAGACGGCGGCGATGAACCACATCCGGGGGCCCCACGGCGCGTGTTCGAGCACCCGCTCCCAGTTCACCCCATCGGCTGAGCACCACACGTCGTTGTACGTCGTCGCCTTCTTACCGCCCTTTTCCGGGGGGTCATTGGGCTTGCTGATGCGGCCCCCTATCACCCACAGCTTGTCCTTGTAGGCCGTCACTGCGCAGGCCCCACGTGGGCCGTAGGGGAGGTCATCGGCAACCCGCGTCCAGGTGACGCCGTCGCTGGTGTTCCAGACGTCATCCCCGCAACCCAGTTGCCACATCTTGTCCTGGAACACGACGACTTCGCCGTAGCCTCTGGTCCCAAACGGCGTTTTCTCCAGGACCTGCGTCCAGTTGAGGCCATCGGGCGAATTCCAGACGCTCCCTTTGATCGCCCACATCTTCCCATCGTAGGCCACCATTTCGCTGTAGCCGGGGTAGGGAGTCGCTTCACTGACGCGTGTCCAGGTTGCGCCATCGGTTGACCACCACAGGTCCCTGGTGAGCACGTTCCCGTGGTAGTATCCGTTGCTGATCCACATCTTCCCATCGAACACGCAGTCCTCCGCGGTATCGCGGGGGCTGAAGGCGGCTTCCTCTGTCACGCACACCCAGCTACTGGGCGGCGGTTCTGCAGGCTTTCCATTCTCGCCGCCATCCTGCGCCACCACCAGAGAGCTCAGCAGCAGCGCCACTGCCATCATCCACATCGCTTCCTTCATCGCCAATTCCACCCTTCTTCGGGGCAGGCAGCTAAGGCAGTACGGGTGCGGGGACTGTCCCCTACTGCAACTGACTACTAGCTGCCAATTTCTATACCCGCCAGGTCAGCGCCCTCGGCTGCGGCGGCTACTTCCTGAGTGATGGCGAAGTCGCCCCCGCGCATCATCAGGGCGGCGGTGTTGGCCGGTTCGCCGATGACATCGAAGCGCCGGATCGAGGGCGGCCCCATTTCTCCGGCTATCACCGGCCCGACCGCCATAGTCACAGCCATCTGCATCGGCTCGGCCGGTTGAAAGTTTTCCTGGAGCTTGTCGAACTCCGCCCGCATGACCCGAGCCGCCTCGATGGCACGCTTGGTGTCCGCAGGTTGCCAGACGATCATTGCGGCGTCGCCCATCAGCTTTACGAGTCGGCCGCCGTGCTCCTCGGCGATTGGCAGTATTTTCTCATAGACATCGGTGAGGAAGCGGAAGGTTTCCTGCGCGCTCTTTGTGCTGGTCCCGCGCAGCCATTTCTTAATATCAACGAAGCAGACGAGCATTTCTTTCGGTTCGCAT
>JALGTY010000399.1 GCA_029821145.1 Candidatus Zipacnadia bacterium | reverse complement strand
CAGCGTCGGTAGTACCACTGTTCCGCCCGGGCTTACGGCTGCCAGCATCGCCTCAATGACGCTCTCGGCTCCGCCCCCGACCCAGCCGAACGACGCAAGCGAGCTGTGAGCCATCATTATCTCGCCGGGCTTCGCGTCCAGTTTCTGGAAGCCCTCCACAAGGGCTTCCCGGGTTACTGTCGGGCGCTTCTGCGGCAATGCTGTCACCTCGTTGTCAGCCAGATAATTCCCCTGCCGGTCCGCGTTCCCCTCTACGAAAAAGGGCAAATTTGGCAAATGGATATTGTAATACCGTCGCGAAATTAGTATCCTATAGTGGCATTTGCGGGCACTAAGCCGAAGATCTTTGGCGCGTAGTGTTCACTGGCGCGTAGCTGGGCCTGCCAGCCCGAGGTCGTTAGGGCTGCCGGCGCCGGAAGGATGGCTTATGGACAACGCAATCATCAAGGCACTCGTGATCGACGACTATACGGACGATGTTGATCTATTGCGCGAATCATTTTCAAAAGTTGGCGCCAGTGATTTTCGGTTTACGCATGTCGAGCGACTTGACGAGGCCCTGCCGCTTCTCGATATTGGGGACTTCGACGTAATCATACTGGAGCTTGACCTGCAGGACAGTGCCGAGATAACTGGCCTTCACCAGATCATTGCTCGCGCCCCCGACCTGCCCATTGTTGTACTGACCAGAATTGACGATGATGCCGTGGCGATGAACGCGATGCAAGCAGGCGCGCAGGATTACCTGGTCAAGGGGCAGGTAGCCGGAGAGGCGTTGGTGCGCTCGATCCGCTACGCTGTCGAACGACACCGTGTCCAGTCCCTGCAGCTCCGCGCGGCACAGGAAGAAGAACTTGGCCGGGTTATTGCTCTTATCGGTGCCAAAGGCGGCACAGGAACCACCACTGTTGTCTCCAACATCGCCGCCGCCCTGGCCCGTGAGAACAAGCAGGTCACCATTCTGGAACTGCGCTCCGACTACGGTACTCTTGCCCTGCAGCTCAACCGCGCTCCAGACTACAACCTCAGCCATCTGCTGCGTGTCTCAGCCGACGGTCTGCTAGAGAGGAATGAATTGGAAGCACGACTATTCAGCCTCCCCTACGGGCCTCGTGTAGTGTTCGGACCGCAGACGGCTGATGAGTTCATGGAGATCGAACCCGAACAGGCCAACATCGTCATCAGGGCCTTGCAGGAGATCTCTGATTACACGATCATTGACCTGCCCTGCAATCTGTCGGCGGCAACTCAGCTCGCCATCCGCCTCAGTGACTATGTGGGCGTGGTTCTGCAGCCCGAGCCCTACTGTGTGAAAGCCGGCAAAGTCAGAATAGACCAGTTCAGAGCCTGGGACGTCAGCCTGGACATCATCGGAGCGGTAGTTGTCAGCATCGGCGCTTCGTATTCGGAAGTTGAATTGACCGAAATAGAGGCCCGCCTCGACTGCAGAATTGTGGGAGTGATACCGCCAGCCGCTGAAGCCTGCGCAGCCGCCATGGAACTCGGAGTGCCGTTGGTGCTGCACCAGCCCGAGCAGATAGCCGCCGTCACCCTCGCCGAGATGAGCCAGAGACTGGCGGCCGAAGAGATAGAGCCCATCCGCTTGTAGCCCCGGCAATTCACAGTTCCAGGCAATTCCGGGGACACCCTCATCACCACATCGCGTCAATCCGCTCAGAAGGTAACCCCATTGCATTCACGGCTTGTATTCCACGATGGTAGCTGCGCGGTCTGCAAGGCCGAGGGCGAGCTGATCCGCATCAGCGAATTTGGCAAGGCCCTGTGCGCGGAGTGTTTCCCCGGCTTCGTGCAGCGCCGCGTTGAAAGCCTGATGCGACGCCGGCTCATGTACGAACGCGGCGATACGATAGGTATTGCGCTTTCAGGTGGCAAAGACAGCGCCGCGCTGGCCCATATCATGGATGCACTGCACGCGCGGCTGCGTATCAGCATCATCGGCCTGCACGCGAACATGGGCCTCGGCGAATTCTCAGATATCAGCGAGCAGGCCGCGACCAGGCTCTGCGACCATCTGGGCATCGAACTGCATGTGACTAGAGTGGCCGATGAGGGCGTGAGAATTGAGCCGGTAGGGCAGTTTCGCCAGTGCAGCGTCTGCGGGGCGGTCCGCCGGGCGCTTCTGAATCGTCTCACCGCCCGCCTCGATGTCCAGGTCCTGGCCACCGGCCACACCCTCGATGACATCCTCCAGTTCATGCTAAAGGGTATTCTTTCGGGCCGCCTGGAGGCTCCCCGGCCGATGCTCGAGCCGGCCTCACACCGCCCGCGCAAGATTAAGCCGCTCTACTTCACCCCGGAAGCCGCTACAGATCTCTATGTTGACCTCCTCGACGTGCCCTATACCGACTCCGTATGCCCTGAATTTGACCCGGCTGGCCACCGCTTCAAGGAGATCTTCAAGCTGCTCGAGGCCAAAGCGCCGATGGCCACTATTCAGTTCGCCCACACCATGCTCAAGGCGATGAAGCCGGCGGAGGCCGAAGAAATGCAAAGGAC
This sequence comes from Candidatus Zipacnadia bacterium, assembly GCA_029821145.1. GTDB lineage: Bacteria > Armatimonadota > Zipacnadia > Zipacnadales > UBA11051 > UBA11051. Next base: position 785 of record JALGTY010000399.1, on the reverse strand, counting down.
CTGCGCCATCTGCGGGGAACCTACCAATGCGACCTACTGTCCAATATGCCGCCTGCGCCGGGCACAGGAAGCGCACTGAATTCGTTGCCGTTAAGTCGTTGGAGGGGCCTGCCGAAGGCGTGTTAGGCTCTGCCGAACATGCCTGAGACTGGCCCGCGTAGTCTCTACATGCACCCACTGAGGAGAGATAATTATGGCCCAGCAACCTCAAAAGATCCCCCTGCTGCCGCCGTCTGAGGAAAATCCCCGCAACTCCGAGGGCTCGTTCATCCGACTGAAGGATGGCCGGCTGCTTTTTGTGTATTCGCATTTCTACGGCGGCGCTGCCGATCATGGGGCCGCGTATCTGGCCGGCCGCTATTCCGAAGATGGTGGCAGAACCTGGGGAGATTCTGGACAATGAGGGCGCTTGCAACGTGATGTCAGTCAGCCTCCTGCGGATGGCTAACGACGACGTCGGGCTGTTCTACCTGCGCAAGGACCGCGAGACGAGTCTATGCCGAGCGTTCCTGCGCCGCAGCAACGATGAAACACAAAGCTGGTCCGAGCCGGTGCTGTGCACGCCGCGACGGACCTACAACGTCGTCAACAACGACCGCGTGGTGAGGCTGTCATCCGGCCGACTGCTGATGCCGGCCAGCATCCACTACCCTCCAAAAGAGGGCCAGAGTTATCGCCCCGGCTTCGCCACATGCTATATCTCCGACGATGACGGTGCTGTCTGGGAGCAGGCCGCCGGTGAGCTGCTGCCGCCGGAGCACAGCCAATCAGGCTTGCAGGAGCCG
>JALGTY010000040.1 GCA_029821145.1 Candidatus Zipacnadia bacterium | reverse complement strand
TGACGACGAAACGCGGCAACTGGCGATCAATGTGGCGGCATGGTATGGAAATCGCTGGTGTGATGAGGTGCCCAAGGTCGGCACCTACCACAATACCCAAACCGAGGAGAATGGCTGGACTGGACATGCGATAGACTTCGCGGCGTGCTTCCTGCACGGTCATCCACGGGCCGAGAAATGGCGCAAGGCGGCTGACCGGTGGGCAGCGAATATCTGTGTGACGCCCTATGATTGCCGACGCAATGCCGCCGACCTGCATGGGAAGAAGGCCTGGGAGTGGACAGTCGGCGCGACGACGCATCCTGATTTCACGGCTGAGAACCACGATTTCGTTCATCCAGGCTACATGTCGAGCGGCCTGATGTTTGCGGGGGGCATGATTCTGCATCACCGGCTGGCCGGACTCGAGCCGCCGGAGGTGCTCTACTTCAACCGCGAGCCACTCTACGCGACCCTCAAGGCAATGGCCGAAGATGACGGTGCAATCGGGGCGCTTCAAGGGATGGACTGGTGGTACCTGACCCACTACGGCAACATGCGCATCCACGCAGTCATGAACGTGCTCTTTCATGACCCGCACGCGGCATATCTGGAGCGCGTCTGCGGGCGGCGGATACAGGGGATCATGCGGAGTCTGCCGGACGGACATCTGTACACCGAAAACCCCGAGGCGTACCGGCTCAACTCGATGCAATCCATGCGCACTGCCGAACGCGGGACCATGCTGGGCTACGCGAGCACGTTTCTCTTACACTGGCTGATGGGCGACGGGGCTGAACCGTGTACCGAGGCGGAGTTCAGGGAGTGGCAGGAGGGCGTCCGTGTCTATCCGCACGGGGGCTTCGTGACGCGCAAGGGGCCGAACACGATGGCGAGCTTCTCGTGGCGCAACCGGCCGGTGGCGCTGGTTCAGCCGGAGGGGGGCTCGTGGATTGTTACGCCACATTTCCACAGCCTGTCGGGCACGTACGAGTGCGAGCCGGTGTGGGAAGGCGGGATGCGCAACCGTGACTGCAACGTCCAGCAAGACGGCGAGGGCTTTGCCGCAGTCGCGCAAATCGAAAGAGAAGGCGGGAAGCTGATCCAGAATATGGCGCTGATCGTGCCGGAAGACGGTATCGCGTTCTTCTTCGACCGCACGACGGCGGCGGAAGTGGTGAAGGTGGTGGAGCAGAGGTCCGGAGAAATCGGCGTGCGGAACGAGGATTACTCCGAGATGGCCGACGTAGCGCCCGGGAAACGGACGTTGTACACCGAGCAGGCGGAGTTCACCTCGCGCTCGGAGATGTCAGGGCACGATGAGTGGTTCCGCACCGATGAGACGCGCTGGGCGAATGTGGACAACGCTATCGGGTACGTGATATTCGGTAGCAAGGGCCTCGCGTATCAGGCCAAGCATGTCTATCCCACTTACACCGGCATGGAAGATTTCCTGATACTCTCCTGCTGCGAGGACGAACACGATTACCAGCCCGGCGATACCGTCTCCCATCTCGCGATAGCCATCTATCCCAACCAGACCGCAGAGGCAACCCGAAGCCAACTCGGTCGGGTGCTGCGCACCGTAACCGACGGCCCCGTGGATGCTCTGCTGACGGAACACCACCTGGCGCTCATCAGCACTGCCGACGAGCCGCTGACATGCAGCTTGCAGTTCGATTCCCCTGACTGGGACATGCTGCCGGTGCCCGACGGTTGCACGGTTACGTGGAATGGGTCTCTGGTGTGCGAAGTGGCCCTGGGCAAGTTCTGCGCCGATTCGCGCAGATGCGCCCTGCACGTGGCAAGCTCGGCCCACTGGGAAGCTACCGCGACGGCCGGCGGGCGACGGTACATAAAGCTCCTGGGCGAGGAGCCGGCGCAGATCGAGCTAGCGACCGACGGTGAAAAGCGGACTATCGGTCTCGAGCCGGGCAGAATCGTCGAGCTATAGCACTCGAGCCGCCGTAGCAGGTTCGCCTTGTAGCCACTGGTCAACACGTACTCGACGATGCGCACGCTGCTCCGCTAGTTCTTAGTGCTCAACAGCGATTCGACTGACCCCCGAATGAAACGTCAACGGCTCAAGCATCACCAGATCGCCGTTCTCATGGTGTTCGAAACGCGGATGCAGGACTTCCCCCGTAGCCGACGTGAAGATGACTGAGCCCACAGTTGGGCATCGGAAGCGAGTGACGAACCTGTTTACTTCCACCGCCTCAGGCCGCATGTTCGTAAGCTCCAGGTCCAGCCCCACGATCTCATCGCCAGTGCGTCTCGACTCGTATCGCATCATTCCATAGAACAACGGCGAAAAGACCGGGGCCACCAGCGGGTCCAGATTCGGCTTCAACACGAACAGCCCCTGCGCAACATCAAGAGCAAGGCCCTGCGCGGCCAACAGAACCGTCCATACATTGAGATTGTCAGTGTAATGCTTGCCATAGAAATTCTCGCCAGTGTCCGGGTCAAACAGCAGTAACGAACGCCACGGATCACGCGCCTGCTCCACCAGGAACTTCCAGAACTTCTCGATTACTGCAAAGCCGACATCAGGCAGACCGTGATAGAGACACACTGCGGCATATTCAACTATCTCGGTCGGCGTGACGCAGTGGGACTGGGCGTTTCTGGTTGAAGTCACGTCGCGCGAGCCGTCCGGCTTTACTCCCGTGGTCGCGCCAAGGTCCGTATCGGCGACGTTCAGCCTTTGTATGGCCTTGATTGCCGCTGTGGCTCGCTCGCCGGGCAGGATCTCGCCGAGGCCCAACAGGTGGCCCAGCAGTTGTCCGTAAAGCTGGCCAATAAAGCAGGTGGAGGAGAAATCGTCGAGCTTGGCGTCGCGATACAGTGCGTAGTATTCGCCCGTCCAGAGCTGCTCCTCGAAGTTCCTCACCGCAGTGTCGCCCCACTCCCGGCACTGGCTGGCAAACTCCTCATCTCCCATCGCTTCAGCCATTTTCTGCGCCGCCCGCAGCGCAACCAGCGTGAACTGGGCCACGTAAACTGCGGTCCCACGCACCGGCCATGTGTCCCACGCCGTGTCGTAGATGCCGTTGCAGTTCGGCAGGCAATCTCCGTCGGTGTCCAGCGTCATGGCGAATTGGGTAGCGCGCTTGGCCGCTTCGTACATCCCCTCCAGGTGCGCCTGCCCGCCGAACCACAGGTAGTCCATATAGACATTGATAACGAAGGAGGCCGAGTTTTGCTGTCGGAAGGCGACGTAACTCGGAACATTCATGCACATGCGGCCGAGCCCCGTCGGAATCTCTCCGGATTTGAGCTGCTCCGCGGCTAACAGTTCGGTCGCCTGTGGCGCCAGTTCCGGGAACAGCATCAAGCAGCCGTACATGTTGTAGGGCCGTAGCGCTGCCATCTCCAGCAACCATCCCGGACACTCGCCCAGCGCGAAGCGGCCGTCCTTAACCCACCACGATCCCAGGGCCAGGATGTACGTGTACGACACCAAGGCCTCCTTCAGATAACCGGGCAGGCTCGATGCCCAGATCAGCGACTGCCATTGTTGACTCTTCTCGCGCAGGTAGCTGTGGTTATCGTGCATGTAACGCACTACTTCCCACGCCCCGTCGAACCAATTGGCGTACATGTGCCCAAGAAACGTCCCGCCCACATCGTGATGGTTCGGCATGAACCAGGCCAGTACGAATGTCACTTCCCGCTCCTCGCCCGGACCAAGCTCTGCAGAGGCCGCGACCGCGCCACTGGGCGGCACCTTCGACGCACTTCGTAAGTCATGTGTCGGGTCTAGCGGGCCGCTTGCCGGCCTCAGCTCACCGGCTTCGGACAACGGCTCCCAGAAATCGCGCTGCTGGTCCGCTGCGTTGTATTGTGGCAGCACGCTCACCTGCAGCTCCGGCGCCTCGAACACCGCGATTGCGTACTCGTGCCCGCGGAGTGTATCTTCACGGCCTGTGGACATCACAACGCCCGTCAGACCGCTGTCCTGGGCTGCGCTATTGCAGTTGTTGATGATGTCTTCTTCAGCCGCACCGATGTCGTTTGTCCACGACAGCGCCACGCTGCACTGCACGGTTTCGCTGGTCGGGTTAACGAGCTTGAACGTCAGCGCGATGGCGGGGATGGCCGAATTCTTCGCATCGTACGGAATGAACGGGCATAGCGCCTCAAGACATCGCGCTGATGCCCGACACCGTCTCGGCCTGCAGCATCCTGGTGCAGCGGCCGGACGAGCCGGCCACACTAACGGCCAGGAAGCTGCCCGCAACCAGCCGCTCGATCTCTTCCACCCAGTTGTTCTGTAGCGAGCTGTATCCGAAGGACCCGTCCGTCCGAATTTGCAGACCGCCAGTGCCAAGGCCACACAGCGTAACGCCATTTTTGCGCTTCGCCCATCTTGTACGAAATGCCATGAGCCATTGTCGTCATCCTCCGCTCAGTTTCACCTTGCGAGCTACCAACGGTTCAGCGCCAGGTCACCGCCCTCACGCTTTGGTTGGTTGCCAAACTCCTGGAAACGGAACTGCTCGGTCAACTCGTCTAGCTTCGCGATGTCTTCGACCTTGATCTCGATGTCGAAAAGCTCATACATCGGAGTGAAGTGGTCCGGCCGGCTGCCGCCGATGATCGGGGTAGTGATGTAATCCTTCGCCAACACCCACTTCAGCGCCAACTGGTTCATCCCGATGCCGTACTTATTCGCCATCGCGCCCACTTCGTCGAGCACCTCGAAGACCTCGTCGGTCAGTTTCTCCTGCATCGGACTCATCTTGGCAACCCGACTGCCCTCGGGAAGTTCCTCCCCCCGCTTGTACTTGCCCGTGAGTACTCCTCCACACAGCGGCCCGTAGGTCATCAGCGCGATGTTGAACCGCTTGCAGAAATGCACTGTTTCGTTCTCTATCACACGGTCGAGCATATTGTAGCGCACCTGCATCGAAATCATCGGCTCCCACTTGTGCAGCGCCGCCAGGCCGAGGTAGTGTGCCACCTGCCACGCATAGTGGTTGGCCACCCCGACGTATCGCACTTTCCCCTGCTTGATGAGTGTGTCGAGCGTTGCAAGCGTCTCCTCCACGGGAGTGTCGGGATCCGGGTGATGAAGCTGGTACAAGTCAATGTAGTCCATGTCCAGCCGTTTGAGGCTGTCCTCGACTGCCCGCATGAGATGAAAGCGCGAGCATCCACCACCGGCCGGCCAATCGTACATCGGCACCCAGAACTTGGTAGCAACCACCACGCCATCACGCCGGCCCTTCAGCGCCTTACCGAGCATTACCTCCCCCTCGCCCGCCGCCCCATAGCCGTCAGCGGTATCGAAGAAGTTGATCCCATTATCGAGCGCCTCGTGCACGCTTCCGATGGCCGTCTTTTCATCCACATTCTGAAAGAAATTCATCGCGCCCCAGCACAGTTTTGAGACCTGCAGCCCTGAATTCCCGTACTGTACGTATTCCATCGCCGCACTTCCTTTCAAATCGTCGTCGCCGTCCAGCGGGCACACCACCACCAGTAGCCGCAAACAGCTCGGATGCTCCGGCTACACGACGTCGTCACCCTCCGATGACAAACTTCGGCGCAAGGCACACAATACCTGCCGTTGCTGTGCTGTTCTCGCAAGTGCGCGCAGGTGGCCTTCATGAAGGGATATTGTGCGCCGACGGCGAACCAATCATCGTTGCCACCAATGCGACGTTCAGGAGGAAGGCACGTGGCGTCACTCGACAAGCTGTTGAGTGTAATGTTGATACTCCTGCTATTAGGAGGGAGTCTTGTCATGGCTGACGAGCGTTTTCATGCCGTAACGCTGGTGGACCCCAATAATCCGGTGCCAGCGGAGTGGCTGCAAAAGGCGGGCATTGACTATGTCTATACCGGCGGGGCCCTGAAGATGGAACCAGGGCCTGACGGCAAGCCCCGCGTTCCCGAAAAACACCGCGCCGGATGGGAGAAAATGCAAAAGGAGTATGCCGGCACCGACATCAAAGTGCTCATCATGGGCCAGTACTATACGCACAACCCCGATGGCACCGACGCGGTGGATGTCAGTGGTACGAAGATCGAGATGGCCTGCCTGTACCAGGACAAGTTCTACGACTGGATGCGCGAGGTCATAATCGCCCAGGCTAAGGGCTATGCCGAGTTCGATATCTTCGGCGGGTTCATGTTCGATGACGGTGCGCAGACACGTGTGGATTGCTGCTATTGCGACACTTGCAAGCGCTTGTTCAAGGACCAGTATAGCAAGGAACCGCCGCCCTTTGAGGTTCACGCCGGCACCGGAGTAGTCGCCGATGACGACGTGCTGCTGCAGTGGGAGGAATTCCAACGCGAAGGGTTCGAGCGATACCTGCAGGCGCAGTCACAAGCCGTGCGGTCTGTCTCGGACGACCTGCTGATGGTGACGATACCGTCCGATTCGTACTACTACGGCCGCCTGCTGAATGCCAATCTCCCGCGTGAGAAGCTGCGGAATGATTCAGGTGCGCTGATTCAACGGATCGAGCGGACGCAGGTGAAGCACTGGTACCTGTACCAGGCGTTTCCCTTCCCACGGCTGCCGGAAGCCGGAGAAAAGGGTCTCCAGTTCTGGGGTGTGGGCTGTCACATCAGTGCCAATTCCCCGAAGCTGGTCCTGTGCACCGAAGGGCCATTCCTGCAGCATCTTTCCCGGATGCAGGTGATGAGCCCCGGAGAGATAGAGCAGATGACGAAGATCACCGTCACTGAAGGGGCTAACGCCATCTGCTACTGGCAGTCCGGTGGCTACACGGCGTATTACCCAGAAGGCTATGACGGGATGGCAGACGCCTACGCAGACATAGTGAAGATCGAGGACATGCTGCTGGCCCGAGAGCCCTATCCTGCCCAGGTCGGCCTGCTCTACTCCACAACAACCGAGGTCATGGAGCAGCCGTGGGAGACTAATCTCAATGAGCGGTGGGTGCATCTGCATAGCTTTGAGGGCACCGGCTTCGCCCTGATGCGTGGCAACATCGGGTACCGGGTGGTGATGGAGGACGAGATCGCCGATGGTGCTCTGGACGGGCTGAAGGTGCTTATCGTGCCCGCGGCCCGCTTCCTCTCCAAGAGCGCGCATGATGTCATAGAAAAGGCTGCGGCTGCCGGCCTTAAGGTCTATGCAGCCGGCGAATGTGCCGAAATCGGCGGTGCTGCAACTGTCGAGTATGATGTCACCTACTGGCACCGCCGCATCCAGGCCGGCTATCGCCAGATCAAGTATCTCAACACCCAGTATGCCGAGGCGGAAAAGGAACTGCTGCCCTTGGTCCGCGAGCAGATAGACTTTCCCGTCACAGTCTCATCCCGCATGGGCATCAGCAGGCTTTACAATGTCGGCGATGACCTGCTGCTGATGATCGCCAACTGGGACCTGCACCGTGCCACCAAGGTGACACTGACAGGGGCGAACATCCACACCGCTGTTGACGTGCTCAGCGGGGAGAAGGTCGGTGATCTCGGAGGCGCCGATGGGCTGACAGTCAAGGTCCCGGCCGCTGGTTGGCGGATTCTCAAGCTCCAGTAGAATACACAATCGCATGGCTCGGGCGTCCCGCAGATCCTGCCGTGTGCGCCCTGAGCTTGTCGAAGGGAGCGAAGTCGAAGGGCAGCCCGATACCACAAAGCAAATGCCCCCGCCACCTTCGGCGAGGGCATACTCTTGTGCAGCCGCCTGCTAGCCGCTGCCATTAGCGTCCACTGAGACCAGATTTGGGACCGTCACGGTGTCACCAGGCCCGTAGTCATAGATAAGAAGCCGTGGGACACCGTCACCGTCTTTGTCCACGAATTCTCCGGCGAGTTGCTGTTGCGGGGCCTCGGGATGCGTGTCGCGGTTTATGTGGATGGCCTCCGCACCAGTGACGCCGCTTATCTTATAAAGGGCCGACCCGTCTTCATTGGCCAGCGTCTTGCCGTGATAGTACAGCCAGCGCCCGAAGATCAGGTGCGCTCCACACCTGACAGTGCCATCATCCACAGATTTGACCGGCCCCTCGCCTATCCTCGGGTCGTACTCAAGTTCAAGCTCGACCCCGTCAGCGGTGGCTTCAGCCCCGACGATCAGGTGCGAGCAGTCGTTGCCGGACTCGTTGGTTATCCGCATGTGCCGGCCGACCAACAGCTCCGGCGCTGCGCCAGGCTGCACTACGATCTTGCGCTGTGCGAAGTCTGCCGATACGATCTCGCCCGTGAACGAGGGAGCTTCGGCCTCAACCCGGGCATCGCCCTTCGCAATGTAGGCGCCGTTTAGCAGGAAAGCCTTCTGCATCTGCCCATTCACCTCAGACCACACGCCGAAAGCGCCGCTCATGCTCACGCCATTGCCGGCGGTGACAGGTATGGTCGGGTCGTGACACTGGATGATGGTATCTACCCGGTCGCCGCAAACGACTTCGAACGCCACCGGCGGCTGGTCGCTGTCGTCTTCGCTCGTCACGTCCAGACAGCGTATCTCGGAAATTATCGGCTCGCCCTCGTATGCCTCCATGATGGTGACGAATCGGCTGCTTGCAGGCTCCTGCTCTGCGCTGCGGTGTTGAATCACGAATTCCAGTTCATACGGCTTACCTCCGCCTGGCGGCTTGCCCTTGCCGAGGCCCACTTCTGCGACCTGCGGCTGCAGCGCGTGCATGCGCAGGTGCAGGTCCGGGTAGTTTTCGAGCGACCACTCCATCTGCCAGACATCATCACCGCTGCCGCGCTGCACATCGTAGATGTACGGGAATGCCGTCAGATACGGATTGGCCTTGTTCCATTCTTGGCCCTGACCGTATTCCACATCCGCCCCCGCCAGTGTTCCGGTCGGCTGTGAGGTAAGATCGAGGCCGCTCACCACTGCCTCGCCGCGTGGGCCGTGGAAGCCCAGGTAATGGTCCGTGCCCCCGCGCAGTCGGAAGATGCTGACGGCATAGGAGGCCTCGTCGTTCACATCCACCAGCGCGACGGTGCGGGCCATTATGGGCTCGGGCGCCATCTCATACAGTTGCGGCGCTGCCGCTGACTTGTACGAACGGGCCGAAGCGCATGCCATCTTCGCCCAGCCACCGTCACCGAATAGCTCGAGCCGCCCGCCGCCGATGCGCTTGACGCCACCTTCTTCGCCCACAATTCTCGCGCTACAATGCGTCAGCCGGTTCCCCTCCCACACGTGGCGAAACGTCCAGCTATGCGGGTAGCCAAGTTCGGGGAGCAACACGCGCTGCTTGGCCTCAAAGCCGATGGTCAGCAGATCATCATGCCGGTGCCCATACAATTCACCCCATCGCACCCACAACGTTCGCTTGTTGACGCCCTCACCGCTGCGCAAGATGGCGTGCCCGTAGCCGTCGAGGAAGTTGCTCTTCAGCCGGAGGTCTGCTCCCTCACGCTCGATAATCGCCTCCACCTTCGCGCGCAATTCTTCATCTTTCAACTGAGAGATGGGAGCATAGGCCTCGTGATTCCACAGCGCCTTTGCGAAGTTCACGTCATCTGGGAATCTGGTAAATGCAGGGATGAAGTCCGCTCGTCCCAGTGACGATCCTGGTGCGAGGGAGCGCGGCTTGGTGGAAGCGACATCACCGGAATCTCCGACCATAGCACACGTCCGGCCCATGAGGCTATACTGGATGTTGAAATCGTACATCTGCTTGTACTTAGGGTCTTCGGTCAAGAGCGGGAATCCGGCCGCCTCGTATCTGTCGGGATTGAGCTCAACGATGCGATTCAGCACATCAGCAACCGACTGGGTATTCCTGTAGTGGCCGCGGTTGTAGCCTGGCGATTCGAAAGCTGAACCATCAACGAAGTACTCATTGGTCAGGAAATACCTCATGCCCCCGCCGCGATTGAAGGTCCAGTCAACAATATCGTAAGAACGCGGCGTATTGAGCGCCAGGGCCGCTTCCATGGCCGCCCGCTGGGCCTGCGGGTGGTTGCCGACAAGTGTCCGGTCAATGCAGCCCTGCACCACCACGCGAAAGTATCCGGTCTCGATGAAGTTGCGCACATCTTCCATGGTCTGTATTTCGGGATGGTGGTTCTCCTGCAGAAACTTCAGCAGCTCCGGGTCTTCCTGCTCGAAATAGTCCCAGAGGTAATCAAAGGCTGCGGCGAACTTGGGTATGATCGGGCACTCCCAGTTATGCTCGATATAGAACCAACCGCCGGGCAGCCTGATCTTCTGCTGCGGGATTATCTTGCCGGCCCACACCGCACTGCGCATGAACGCCTTGCGCTGATTGATGTTCAGGGCCAGGTTGAGGTACTCCTGGGCAATTCGGAACATCATCAACGCTGCAGTACGCCCGATGCGCTGGTTGCCGGTGCGCCCGTAGCTCGCCGCGTACCCAAATGCAGTGGGATAGTACCTGGTACGGTAGTAGAGTTGCGTGTAGTAGGACACAAAGCAGAAGGGACGGCCTGTTTCATCCTTGTAAGCCCAGCCATCGTCCGGATATTCTCCACTGGTCATATCCCCGTTGGCAAAGTCATTATCAGGGAACCACCGCTCACATTCCGGGCACTGCACCTGGTAAGGATGGTTCTCGTAGTCAAGGACCCATGGGTAGAATGGATGGCGGCCCTCGAAGATCTTCGCTCCGCAGATCGGGCACCCCCAGCTAGTCCCCTTCTGCGTGACGAATACCGCCCGCGGGATCGTACTCTCCGGGAGCCGGTAGAAGATTTCCTTGTCATCCGGCAGCGCGGCAGCAAGTTTTTCGCCTTCTTCTTTGCCGGCCTCTCTGCCCTCGCGGAGTGCCTCCATCGCCTCCTGCCTCACGAAGCTGATGCCGCTCTTGTGCTCATCCTCGCCCTCCATCGGGAAGATCCGCGGCAGTGCCATCCCCTCGAATTCAAGGCTGCCGGGCTCCATCACCTCCGCCCACGCCAGCACCTTCACCGGCAGCGTCAGTTCGTAGTTTCCCGACTTGAAAACGATTTCGCCGCTCTCCAGCGGCTCCAGCGCGCGGAAGTAGAAACGCTGTGTGGTATCGCCGGCCTTGTGCGGCCAGCGGTCGAACAACTCCAGCGCCTCCGGATATGTAACCTCCAGCTTGCCGCAGTCGGCCGGCGTTTCGATCATGATCCGCGTCTGCTGGCCGGCCAGCCAGAACATCGGCTTCTGGATACACTTTAGCTCTCCATCAGCGCCGGCGACTACAACCAGCAACACCGCTGCTACGACCATTCCGACTTTCCAACCGTATTTCAACATGTCACTGCCCTCCCTGCATCGCGGTGAAACAACACTGTCTGTCCTGCAACCTACAATACAGACTTTGCCGCGTGTGGTTCGACTCCTGCTTCCGCATAGTTCCCCAACAACGTACCGAGCTAGCCGGAGGCCGGTTGCTCAGTTCCCCATTGGGCCAAAAACTGTGGATAATCTACAATCTGACCACTCGTAATCGATTCGAATATTGCCTTCTCGACCTGCAGGACATGCCGGCCATGTTCCACCGTCATCGGCGGCTCGGTATCATTGCGGATCGCGTCGCACAGTGCGACCAGTTCATCATAGTGCCCCATATAGCCGTGCGGCCCGCGCGCGTCAGTGAAATGCTTTGTGGGGTTCTCGGGCTCCAGCGCTGTAAAGTCCGGGCCGGCAAACACGTAGCCGAAGTCAGGTGCCGCCAGTGAAGTACTCAGGTAACATTCCTTGAAGCGTTTAGCCAGGAAAACGCAGCGGTCCTTGCCGAAAAGCTGAAAGGAGAATTTGCTCATCAGCGCATTATATGCCTTGCCGTGTTGAATGTAGCAGGCCTGCGAGGCGTCTGCAAAGCCGATCGTGGCAATGAAGCTGTCGGCCGGCTGATGCTCGTCGAGGCCGTAGTGATGCCCGCCGGTTGCATAAACCGTGGTCAGTGGGGCATCGTGGAACTTGTGTACAATCAGGTCAAGGTTATGGCAGGCCTGGCCCGAAACCGTGTCCGTGCACTGTCCGAAGCTGATCCACGGATGCGGCAGTAGCTCTTTGGCTCGCCTGACCCCTGGGGCCAACCGATTGCACAGGCCGATGATGTATTTCACGCCGGCGGCTTTGACTGCCTTCTCCAGTTCCAGCGCTTCCTCAACCGTCACTGCTATGGGCTTTTCCATGAAGATATGCTTGCCGGCCTGCGCCGCTGCAATGCCCAGTGCCGGGTGGTAACGCTCGCCGGTCTGGATGAGCACACCATCGAGGCTATCGTCGGCAAATAGATCAGCCGCCTCGCCAGTTGCGTACTCGCCGCCGAAATCACTCAGGAATTGGTCCGCCTTCTCCTCATCTATATCCGCGTATGCGACCACTTCCATGTCGGGAATGTAGCTGGAGTTCAGTACGTGTAGCTTTCCCATATTGCCGCAGCCGATGCAGCCAAATGTTAATGTATTCACGATACCGTCTCCTTGTCGCCCAGGTACTTGCTCAGCCAGTCAATGACGCGCGCGCCGAATTCCTCCGTTATATCGTGCTCGGTGATGTGCGCTTGGTGCTGGAAGTGCTCTGCCGCCCCCAGCGTCTTATAGACCTCCCCGACCTCAGACACCACGCGATGATAGCCACTGACGGGGAACCAGGTATCGTTGACATTGTTCTGTATCAGCAAGGGCCTCGGCGCAATGCAGGCGATGATGTCCTGGATATCGCCGTAGCTCGCCCAGTTGCGGATATAGGTGCCGTAACAGGTGTGCCCGCCGGTCCAGGCGACGAATTCGTTCACCAGCGCCTCGTAGGTGGACACGGAACACACCGGGCAGGCCACTTTCACGCGCTGATCTACCGCCGCCAGCGTCCATGTCTGCATGCCGCCCCAGCATAGCCCCACCGCTGCAAGCCTGTCTGCATCTACATCGGCTCTGACGGCCAGAACATCGAGCGCGCGCTGGTTGTCCCAGGTATTCATGCCCATAAAGGTCAATCCGAAAAGTTCGCTGACCGGCAGGAGGTTTTGCTGTTCGGCCTGGCCGGTGACCGGACGCTTCCGCTCGCCACTGAAGCGGTTGTCAGGGAATAGCACGACAAAGCCGGCCTGCGCCAACTTGACCTTGAAATCCGGCATAGTGTGCTTGTCCAGGTCCCATCCTTGAATCAGCACCACGCCCGGTAGCTTCTCCGACGTTGGCTGGGCAGGCCGATATATGTGAGCAGGCACCCACACATCTTCTTCCGTCCGATAGACGATACGTTCCTGAATGACGCCGGTACCGTCCAGGGGGAATTCGGCTTCGGTACACAACTGAGTGCCCACGACCGCTTCAGGCATTGTGCCCAGGCACTGGATCAACTGCTCGCGGGTGCGCTCGATGCGCTGGAGCAATGCCTGCTGGTCCGCCGGAAACGGCTCCCGTTTGGCCAGCGCCTCAGCCATGCGCCTTTGCAGCATGTTAAGCACAGAGTAATCGCCCATATTGCTCTCTCCTTCCCTGATAGTGCGCCCGCCAAGCTTCATTGACTGTCTAAGCCCTTCCACTCGAGTATTGGCAGCTAGGTTCGCCTCATCGGCTTGCATTCCCTTGTAGCACCACTGCGGCGAGGGCCGTCAACTACGCCTGGGAGGAGACATCATGAAGCGCAGGGAAATGGCCATCATCGCACAAGGGATCGCCCACAAAGCCGCCGATAGGCAAGGCACTCTTATGACCAAGCCGGACTGAAATGAAAGAAGTGGAAAATGAAAGCTACGCTGGATTGTTTGCCATGTATAGTACGCCAGTGCGTGAAACTCGCCAAGCTGGCAACTGAAGATAAAGGGGTGCAGTACCGCGCGATGGCGGCCGCTCTCGACATCCTGGCCCGAGCTGATCTGCAAACCACGCCGATGGCTCTAGGCTGGCAGACGCACTCCACCATTCGTGAAATATGCGGTCATCCGGACCCCTATGCGGACATCAAGGCAAAATCTAACCGTCAGGCGATGGCCATGTACGATGATCTATCCAGAATCGTTGCCGAGGCCGATGATCCGCTGCTTGCGGCGACCAAAATCGCCGTCGCCGGCAATATCATGGACTTTGGCGCGTTGGAGAGGTTTGATGTTCCGGCTACTGTGGACAAAACCCTCATCAGCGACTTCGCCATCAATGATTTCGAGGAAATGAAGGCAGATCTGCACGGGGCACGGCACGTGCTGTACATTGCCGATAACGCCGGAGAAATCGTATTTGATCGGGTGCTGATGGAACAGATGAGGGTGCCCCAGATAACCGTTGCGCTGAAAAGCGAGCCATTTATCAACGATGCGACGATAGATGATGCCAAGCAGGTAGGACTTGACGAGGTCGCCGAACTGGTTACTATTGTACCCGGCGTCACGGGCGGCGAACAGTTCGACCAGGTGTGGTCCAGCGCCGATGTGATAGTCGCAAAGGGTCAGGGCAATTACGAGGTGTTCAGCGAATCAAGGGGGCCGGTTTTCTTCCTCCTGCTGGCCAAATGCACCGTCATTGCAAGCGACATCGGTGTCAATCAGATGGATATGATATGCCAGTCACAGACCACCCGCCAGGCGCGTATCTAAAAGAGCGAGTGGTTTCAATAAATGACCCCGAGGGCCGTTACGCGTCCAGCTCCGCAACAGCCTTAACCTCTACCAGGTATTGTGCATCCACCAGGCGCTGGACCTCGACCAGGGTACTCGCGGGTGGGCTTTCCGAGAAGTACTCTCTTCTGACTTCCAAGTAGCCGTCCAGGTCCCGCTCGATGTTGACCATAAACACGTCGGTCTCTAAAATATCGTCCAGTGTAGCGCCCACCGATTCGAGAATCAGACGCAGGTTCTCGAAAAGCTGTCTGGTCTGGCTCTTGATATCATCGCCCACACTGTTGCCGTTTGGGGCCATGCCGACCTGTCCGGAGATGAAAATCAGGCGCTTGCCTTCGGCGATGGTGGCCTGTGAAAAGGTCGGGGAAAGAGGATACAAGGCCGACTGGATATGAGAGACTGACTTCGGGTTGACTGGCTTGCGTGCCATCTGAGTGTCCTTCCCGCACCGCGAGGTCCTTGTCACGCCGGCAGCGGCACTCGCGGGCTGGAAGCTGAGAATGCTAACACATTCTCACCTGAGCTTTGCAAAAGACGCAAAGCTCAGGCCGCGCTACGCGTCTTTACAGGACTTCGGTGTTATCACCAGCGGCCGGCATCGGCGTCTCGGAGTGCTCCTGTTGGGCTTCTGTCTGAGCGCGCACGTCAATGGCGTGCATTGACAAATACGTAAACCAGCCTACAAACGCTAGCATTCCACACATACCGATCCATGTTGCCTGTCCGCCGTTGCCCACATACATCAGCACAGCCGAAACGGCCGCGACAACCCACGCGGCAATCAGACTCGACCGGTTGATGTGGCTGTGCATATCCCCCTGCCCCCACTCCTCTTTGGGCCGTAGCAGGCCGGCTCTTTCGAGATCTCTTAGTGACAAAACCCTCGCTCCTTATTCTTCTGTTTCCTCAATATCCCAGAAAAACTGAAAGAAGTGCGAGACGCTGAATTTCATACGTCCGCTGCGCATGTTCACCAGCATCAGCGGCGCTTTGATACGCCTGGCGAACCGTGCAGTCTTGTCGCCCCAGACGTTCCTGCGCAGCCAGCTTTCACGTGAGGCGCCGACGATGACCAGATCGAAATCGGCCGAGTGGCTCACTATCGTGTCAACCACATCCCCGGCCTCGATGCGGATCTGGAAACGACGTTCGGCCTGGCTGTCTTGGCCAGCGGTTGCGTTCTGCTCGGTGTAGTGCGTCACGGCTTCGCGTAGATCGGCCGCCCGCTGGGCTCGCTCAAGGCTGGAAGTGTTTCTGTCAACGATATGCAGCAGCCTGACATAACTGCCCTCTTCCTCCGCCATCACGGCAGCGAACTGCGCCATCAGATTGCCGTGCTGAGGATGCTCCACCGGCACGAGAATGCGGCGGGCCGGTATCCTAACATCGCCGCGAACTACGACGACATTCGTATTGGCGTCCTTGACGATCTTGTCAATGGTGCTGCCGATGATGGTGCGGGGATCGCGACTGTGGCCGGCCCAGCCCATCACGACAAAGTTGGCGTTGGTGTCCTGGACCGTGTCCACGATGGCATCAGCAGCGCGGTGACCGATGCGAACGAGGCTGTTGGGCACCATGCCCAGGTCTTCGGCCCTGGCGGATACCTCGTCGAGAAGCGGTCGGGTATCGTCTATGAAATCGCGGCCCACGCTGACCGGCAGTTGGTCGGGAACCGTTATTACGTGTAGAAGCATCAAGTTGCCAGGTTCCAGCCGTAACAACCGGTTGGCCACAGTCAACAGCGTCCCGGCAGTCTCCGGGTTCGCCACCGGCACCAGAACTGAGAAGTGCCGTCGGTCTATCTGCGGCGTGGCCACAGCCACAACTGGAGTAATCTCCTTTTCCCGGACCCGCTTTGAGGCGTAGAGGAAATGTATCAACAGCCCGCCCCCAACCCAGACAACAGCGAAAACAGCGGCAACCCACGAGAAAATGCACATGAACACGATCAGCGCAGTTTGCAGAACTATCGCGACAATCTGCACATAGGGGAAAAACGGTGCCATATACCCATACTTCAGCTTATCGCCGTAGCGCTTGCGAATGGTGATGCAAGCCACGTTTACCTGCAGAAAGAGTAGTAAGAACATAATGTCGGCTGCTGCGGCAACATCTTTGAGAGGTATGACTACCGCCATGAACATTATCAAGCCGCCACTGAGCAGCAAGGCGATGTGGGGTATGCGGGTTGTGGGGTGTATCGCCGCAAAGAAATCCGGTAGATTGCGATCCCTGCCCATCGCAAAGGAAACGCGCGTGGAGGAGTAAGTAGTGGCATTGAGGGCACTCATCGTCGAAAGCAGAGCGCCGAAGAGAAGCAGTATGGAGCCGCCGCCCATGAAGCTTTCGGCGGCGCGGGCCAAGGCAACTTCCGCATGTTCGCCACCGAGCCACTGCCATGTTGTCAGCGCGCCAGAGCTCGCCGGTACCTCGACGGCTCCCAAAGCCACAAAAGCCACTGCGATGTAGGTGGGAATGACGGTCGCGAGGGCGAGAAATATGGCTTTAGGGATATTCACGCGTGGTTGCTTGACCTCTTCTCCGGCCTGAGCGATGATCTCGTAGCCCTCGAAAGCCATGAAGGTCAGGCCCATTGCCATGAATATGCCCGAGATGCCCATCGGCGCGAAGCCCCTGAAGCGGTGGTCAAGACCGACCACGTCCATGTTGGAGAAATTGCTCATCAGGGCCGGCTGATTGAATATCGCCCATAGGCCGCTGAAAACGAAGAACCAGATAATCAACAGCTTACCGATAGTGACGATGATGCCGGCCTTGCTGGTTTCAGAGGCCCCCCGATAGTTGATATAGATGAACACCAAAGCCACTGCCACTGCAAAAACCTTCTGAAAACTGGCTCCATGCAGGCCTGGCAGTGATATCCCGGTGTACTCGAGGAATATCTCCAGGTACGCAGCAAAGCCCAGAGCATAGACGCTGCCTACCACTGCATGGGCAAACCAGCTCATCCAGCCGGCCAAAAAGGCGTTGCCACCGGGCAAGCCTTCTTTTACCCATAAATACCCGCCGCCGGCCTCGGGAATGGCCGACCCCAATTCGGCATAGACCATGCCTGTCAGCAGCGTCACAACACCATTGAGAGCGAACGCCAGCAGCAGCGCCGGGCCTGCCTCACCCGCGGCCATGCCGGTAAGCACGAAGATACCCGCGCCGATCATGCCGGCGACGCCTACCATAGTAATATCAAAAAGCCCCAGATCCCGGCTAAGCTCGGTGCGGGGCTCTTGCGGGCTGACTTCTCGCGCTTCTGGCATCTACTGCCTCCGGCCCACAGACCTTCGCCTTCTGCAGCTTACGAGTGTTCGGCGCCGGTCGCAGACTTAGTCGCCAATGGCCGTGTCAAGAGCGGAAGCGAGGTCTTCTTCAGGCCGCACGCCTACGATCTCCTCGACTATCTCTCCGTTCTTGAATATCGCCATGTAAGGTATGGCGCGGATCTGATACTGCTGCCCCAACTTCTGATTGCCGTCCTCATCGAGATTGACGCGAGCGATGACAACGCGGCCATCATACTTCTCGGCGAGGCTCTCCAGAACGGGGTGCATCATGCGGCATGGCCCGCACCACGGAGCCCAAAAATCTACCAGCACTGGAACGTCGGCTTCGAGTACCTGAGCTTGGAAGTCCTCACTGCTTACATCAATCGGCATTGCGTTGTCCTCCTTGGTTTCATCTTGGTTAGCTGTCTCAGCAGCTTGTTCCATAGTCCCTTCGTCGGTGCCCTGCGGCTCTGGAGATTCAGCGGGTCGTTCTGTCTCATCTACAGTCTCATTGCCTGCTGCACCGGCTACTTGGCGGTCGGCAGGCTCTGCGAGTGTGCCTGTGCTTGAATCCTGCTCAGCTACCGGGCAGCCTCCCAGTGCAAGCATGACGACGCCCAGCGCAAGGGCGATTGTGAAGCTGATTAGATGCCACCGTCTGCGACTTGTCGTGCGCCCAGTATTGGCTAGCATATCAAGCTTGTCTCCCCTAGGCCAAGTCCGCTGTGAATGTAATATTACCACTTCTGGGGTGCGACTCGCAACAATAGCCTGCGTCTATGAACGGCTCGCCTCGAACGCAGTTTCGTACATAGCAACCACATTTTCGGCCGGGCCGACAGCTTGAATGTTGTGGCACGGAGCCAGTATGTAACCCCCGCCGCGGCCCAGAATCGCTATGTTGTCGAGCACCTCCTGCCGGACTTCCTCAACGCTCCCGAAGGGCAAGGTGTACTGATTGTCCATTGCACCATGGAACACCAGCCTGTCGCCGAAGTCCCGCTTGAGGCCTTCGCGATCCATGCCCTTGCACCGCCACTGCACCGGGTTGAGCACATCAATGCCGATGGCGATCATATCCGGCAGTATGTCGCGAACCGCTCCGTCACTGTGGTGGAACACATAAGCCCCGGCGTCATGAGCCAGCTCCATCATCCGCTTCATCCGCGGCAGCATGTACTCGCGTATGTGCTGCGGTGAGTACATAAGTGTCTCCTGTGAGCCGAGGTCCTCGGCCACGTAACTGATCATAACCTGGCCGGGAATCTGGTCGTAAATGCGCTCGGTATTCTTGTACGCAAGGTCGAAGAGCTTGTCGAGGCAGTAGTGGACGATATCGGGATGAAGTATCAAATCCATAAATGCTTGTGCTTCGCCGCGCAGGTGCTTGTAGAGCAACACGGGCTCCGACCCGCCGCCCTGGATTGGTCGGTCGGGATACTTGGCAACCGCCTCAGGTATGTGCGAATAATCCCACCAGTCTGGATCGGGCCACTGGTAGTTGGCTTCGATCTCGCTGACAGTGCTATACTCGGCCAGGGGGCTATGGACTAACTCGCTATAGACGCCGGTGCCGTAGTCCACATTCTGATGACGGCAACCAAAGATGTCCCCACCCGCAGGCGGCTCAGGGCCGACATACCGCCCGCCGACAGCGACGGGACGATCAATGTGCAGCCGCTCGTAAATGTCCTCAATGTCCTCGCATCCCATATAGTCCATCAGCTTCCGGGTCGCTTCCGGGGTCGCCCAGTAGTCGGTGGGAATACGGTCGGGCTTCTCGCCCTGTAGCACCGCCAGCCAGCGCTCTCTTGCGGTCATCTGTTCACTCGGCATTTCGGCGTTCATCTCCCCGGACTGTGATTGTCGGAAGCGAGTGCAACATGCGGCACCATTCTACTACACCTGAGCCACCGCACAAGAGGCCTTGAGTATATTATTATACCATGTTATCATCCTCCAAATAAGTCGTATCGGGTCAAGTTCCAA
>JALGTY010000398.1 GCA_029821145.1 Candidatus Zipacnadia bacterium | reverse complement strand
AGCGCCCGCGAGCACTGGGAGTACATGGGTGAAGATGGCGTCGCCAGCATAGCCATGACTTGCCCGTTTACCCAGGCCGGCAACGTGCGCGGCCTGGCGGAAATACTGATGGACCTGTATGATTATCCCGACCTGCTGCACGAGGTATTCAATCTGGCCGGGCAGCTTCGCGCTCGCGGCCTGGAGGCATTTCTGCAGGCTCCTAACGAGGTGCTGTACTACGACATCTGCTGGGCCACCGGCTCGGGTATGAGCCCGGAGATGTTCGAGGAATGGATCCTGCCGGACCTGGTCGAGACATGCGAGACAGTCCACAGCCAGCCGGGCAAGTACGTGGGCTTCTACACGCTGGGCAAGGTCCGCAAGTATCTGCCGATGATGGTGGACTCCGGCCCTGACTACATCGAGACCTTCGAGCAAAACGAAGGCGACATTAGCCTCGCCGAGGCGAAGGAGCAGTATCCGGGCAAGTTCTGCGCGATGGGGAATTTCGACTGTATGGTGCTGGCCTTCGGCACAGTGGAGGAAGCCCGCAAAGAGGCCTTGCGCTGCCTGGAGGAGGGAATGCCGGGCGGCGCCTACGTAATGGTCACCGCCGACGAGGTTCCGGCCGATGCCAAATGGGACAATCTCGTCGCGATGGTGGAAACCGTCGCCGAGCATGGGAGGTATGAGTAGAGGCCGCCGCCAAGCAGAAGCAAGATAACGCGGGCTGTTGCCGTGCGTCCCTACCACGGCGCCCCTCACCCCCGGCCCCTCTCCCACAGGGAGAGGGGAGAACGGCAACGGCGACAGGCAAGCCCGCGGGCGCATGCCATGCGCCCCTACACGTGCGAGCTACTGTGAAACGGCAAGAGCCAGAAGGTTAGTAGTTGCCCTGCTGATCAGCTTTTCCCCTCGAAGTGGGCGATTGCCTTGCTGACGGCGTCATACTGGCGCTGGGCGCGGGGGCGGATATAGTTGGTGCGGAATTGCAGTAGGCGCGGCTGGATCTTTTCGGTCACGGGGCAGAGGCCGGGCTCGTATTCCTGCGGGGTCCCCTCGTACAGCGGGCAGTGATTTGGGCAGCCCTTGCCGTAGAATCTCTCCTCCTGGAACGCTGGCTCCAGATAGATCGGACGCCATGCGCCGTAGATCGGCTCCCCGCCAAATTCCACGACCTTGTCGCGGAACTGATGCCAGGTGATTTCATCGGTGTCCAGCAGCACCGTGTAGCACCAGTAGCTGTGAAGATAGTCATCAGGCACCTTCTGCGCGACGAGCCACTCACAGTCCTGTATGACCTCCGCATATCCTGCTGCGACCGCCCGCCGCCAGCTCACCAGGTCATCCAGGCGCTCTAGCTGCCCCAGTGCTGCGGCAGCGGCGATCTCGGGCAGGCGGTAATTCCACCCGAGCGCCAGGTGCCTGGCAAACGCCGGGTCCTGCCTGATCTCCTTGGGAGGAGCGGTGGTCGGCGCCGATTCGGCTGCGAGCGAGGAGAAGGCAAAAGCCATGCCCCAGCGCACGCCCTTGGCATATTGTGCGCTATCGGTGATGACGATGCCCCCGTCGCCGCACGTCATGTGCTTAGAGCCCTGGAAGCTGAAGCTACCCATGTCGCCGATCGTCCCCACCAGCCGGCCCTTGTACTCGCCCAGGAAGCACTCGGCGCAGTCCTCTATGACAACCAGGTCGTGCTCATGGGCGATTTGCATAATCGCATCCATATCCGGAGATAATCCGTAGAGAGCCACCGGGATTATCGCCTTGGTATAGGGTGTAATCAGGTCCCGAATACAAGCCGGGTCAATATTGAACGTTTCCGGGTCCAGATCCGCGAACACCGGCACCGCATTCTGATGGATAACCACATAGGCGGTTGCGGCTGCGGTCAACGGTGGGACGATAACTTCGTCACCGGGGCCGATGCCAGCGGCCATCAGACAGGAGTGCATCGTGCCGGTGCCAGAATTGTGCGAGATCGCATACTTGAGGCCGAACTTCTCAGCGAACGCTTGCTCCAGGCGCATATTGACGCCCGGGCTGCGGGTATTATGCCAGCCGTAGTCGAGCACTTCCTTGACGTACTCGTACTCGTTTTGCCTCGGGCTGTTGAGGTCTTCTTCAGTTTCCGGCCACCAGGCCATGAAGGTTTCCTTTCGTACGTCATGTTCTACGTGTAACACAGCGTGAAGGTTCTCCGTTACACTCGCATCTTCCTGTCTGCTATCCTGAGAAAGGTAGTGAGCGCGAAGGCGGCGAACACAAACGCATCAGGACCGCCTTGTATATGCAATTCGCGAACCTCTGAGGTGAGCCGATGGATGCCGGACGCGCACAGGAATTGGTAGATCTCTACCGCACCGACCTGACCGAGAACGCGATCCCGTTTTGGGAGCAGCGCTCTCCTGACCCCGAGTATGGCGGCTTTTTCAGTTGCTTCGACCGCCAGGGCACGCTCTATGACACCACTAAGTACGTGTGGCTGCAAGGGCGGTTCGCGTGGATGTTCGCGCGCATCTATAACTCGGTGGAGCCGCGGGCCGAGTGGCTGGAAGCGTCCCGCCGCGGAATAGAGTTCATCCGGCAGCACTGCTTCGACGAGACCGGCCGCATGTACTTCGCCGTTACCGCCGACGGCCGACGTACTACGCTGCCGTGGGGCATCTTCTCGGAGTGTTTCGCTGTTTGCGCCCTGAGCCAATACGCCCGTGCCAGCGGCGAGGGGGAAGCACTGGAGCAGGCCCAGGAGCTATTCTGGCGCACGCTGGAGTTGTCCCGCCAGCCCGACCTGGACAGCCTCACTTACCCCGAAGTCCCGAGGATGGTCACACATGCGGTGCCAATGATTCTGCTCAATGTGATGGAGGAGTTGCGTGCCGCAGAGGCCGACCCGCGATACGACGAAATCGGCGACGAGATGCTCCATCGGATCCTGGACCTGCACGCGCATTCCGAAGCAAGAGCGCTGTTCGAGAATGTCTGGCCGGACGGTACGCTGGCCGACACTCCCGACGGGCGCGTGCTTAATCCGGGCCATGCTCTGGAGTCGGCCTGGTTCGTGCT
>JALGTY010000039.1 GCA_029821145.1 Candidatus Zipacnadia bacterium | reverse complement strand
TGGCCGGCCTGTATGTGGACAGCGCCGAGAAATGCGCATCGGCCATCGAGAGTGCTCTGCAGGCCAATGCCGACGGCCGGCCGGCCCTGATCGAGGTACTCGTGCCCTGGGACGAGCAGACACCCGGCTTCCACGCGCACCACACCGGCTGCTCCACCGCAGAGGCTTATGACACGCTGACGGGCGGACGCAGCTAGTGGCTAGTGGCGTTGGTTGGCCTTATTTGCCGTTGCGTCTTTGCACATCCCGTGGGGCAGGCTTCCAGCCTGCCGCCGTGAGGGCCAAAGCTTTCTAATGGCAGGCTGGAAGCCTGCCCCACGGACTGAATACGGATCTCAGGCCCACGCGATAGAGTTGAATCGAAAGCCGGACCCGCGTGATAGATATGAACGAAAAGCCCGAGATAAGCCCACGGCAGAAAAAGCGCAGGCGCTCAAAGAAAACCCTTCGTGCTGAAGAGGTCTGTTGGACGGCTCTGATCACTGCATTGAAAGGTGTCGGGCCGGCGCGGGCTGCTACCTTTGCCGCCGCCCGCATCAACTCCATCGGCGATCTGCTCACCTGCTACCCTTACCGCTACAAGGACCGCCCGCGACTGCACCGTATTGACGAACTGACCGACGGCCAGGAAGCCTGCCTGCGGGTGCGCGTAACCGGCAAGGGCAGCAATTTCTACCGTGGCCGAATGCGGATGACGCAGGTGCCTGCCGTCGCCATGACCCCGCAGCGGGATCGCGCACTACCACTGGAGGACGCCGTAGAACACCGCATCACTCTGCGCTGGTTCAATCAGCCCTACCGCGCCGAGCAGTTCGAGCCGGGCACTGAACTTGTGATAGTAGGCAGGATGCGGCTAAAAGGAGAAAAGCTAGCAGTGGTCGTCCAGGAATGTGAACGAGCCAGTCCCGACCCTACGGGCTCGCCCGGGCTGGGCATCGGAAAGCTCGTGCCCGTCTATAGTAAGATAGAGGGCATCAGTCCTACGCTGCTGCGCAAGCTGATCCGGCAGGCTCTTGATGCGTGCCAGGAACTGCCTGAGGCCCTGGTGCCGCCAGAGCTGGCTACCGACCGCGGCCTGATGTCGCTACGGGATGCCCTTTGGCAAACTCACTTCCCTGACAGCGGCGAAGTTCAGGAGGCGGCCCGGAAGCGACTTGTCTATCAGGAACTGTTGCTGCTGCAGCTTGAGCTGGCGCGCAGGCAGCGGGCCGTGAAGACGCCCACGACGGGTGTGGGCCTGCCGCTTGAGGAAAGCGCGTGGGATGAATACGCAGGCGCGCTTCCGTTTGAGTTGACCGCCGCACAAGAGCGCGTGCTTGAGGAGATATCGGCCGACCTGGCCGGCCCCGAGCCTGCGCATCGGCTGGTGCACGGCGACGTGGGCTCCGGCAAGACCGTAGTGGCGGCCTGGGCGCTTTACTGCGCGGTGCGGGCGGGCAAGCAGGCGGCGATGATGGCGCCGACGGAGCTTCTGGCCGAGCAACATTACCGCACGCTCTGCGCTCTGCTTGCACCATTGGGAGTACAGCCCCTTCTACTCACCGGCAGCTTGCCCAAGCCGGCTAAGGCACAGGTGCGAGAGCGCCTGGCAAGCGGAAAGCCGGCTATAGTTGTCGGGACTCATGCCCTGTTCCAACCCGGAGTGGAGTTCTCCGACCTGGCTGTGGCTGTGATTGACGAGCAGCACCGTTTCGGCCTCCAGCAGCGGGTGGCACTGGCAGAGAAGGGACTGCGGCCCAACGTAATCGTCATGTCGGCCACGCCAATTCCCCGCACCCTGGCCTTGACCTTGTACGGTGATTTCGATATTTCGGTAATTGATGAGCTGCCGCCTGGGCGACGGCCAGTGCAAACAAAGCTGCTTCCGGATCGCAAGCGCCAGGCGGCGCTGAAGCTACTGGTCGAGCAGCTAGCCGCCGGCCACCAAGCCTATGTAGTCTGCCCGCTGGTAACAGAGGGCAAGAAAAGCAATGCCGAGGCCGCCACCCGGATGTATGAGAACCTGCAGGCCGAACTGGCTGCTTTTGCGGGCGGCGAAGAAGCGGCGCTCGGGCTGGTCCACGGCCAGATGCCTGCGCTGCAGCGGGAAGATGTCATGGCGCAGTTCCGCGCCGGCGAGATTCAGATACTCGTCAGCACTACGGTCGTCGAGGTCGGCGTGGATGTGCCCAATGCGACTGCAATGGTAATATTCAATGCCGAGCGCTTTGGGCTGGCGTCGTTGCACCAGTTGCGGGGGCGTGTGGCCAGGTCCAGCGCGCAGGCGCATTGTGTGCTCCTCACCACCAGCAAGACGCCGGAGGTCATTGACCGCCTGCGAGTGCTGGAGGAGACCAGCGACGGATTCAAAATAGCCGAGGAGGACTTGAGAAGGCGTGGGCCCGGCGAGATGGTCGGGCTTGCCCAACACGGCCTGCCGGACGTGCACATGGCCGCCCTGCTCGCCGATACGCCGACCTTGGTACAGGCGCGAGAAGATGCCCGGGCGCTGCTGGAGCAAGACCCGAACCTGCAAGCGCGAGGGCACAAACTCTTGCGCCAGGCACTGAAGGCCGTCTCGGCAAAGGCCCGTCAGTGGACGATTTGACATGCGCGTGATAGCGGGAAGTGCCAGATCAATTCGGCTGCGATATCCGAAAGGCCAGAATATCCGCCCTACGACCGACCGGGTGCGGGAGTCGCTCTTTGGCAGCCTGGGCGACGAGGTCGTGGGCAGCCGCTTCTGTGACCTGTACGCCGGGGCCGGCAGCGTCGGCATCGAAGCGCTCAGCCGTGGGGCACAGAGCGCGGTGTTTGTGGAAAAGAACTCTCGCTGCATGGAGGCTTTGCAGGCCAACCTGGCGAATACACATCTGGTGGAGCGAGCCACGGTGTTTCGCGGCAATTTGCCTGGATGTCTTAAAGAGGTATGGCAAAAGTTCGCCCCATTTGATATAGTATTTGCGGACCCGCCCTATTGTGCGGACCTCGCGCCGCTGCTACAGAGCGCCGCGAAGCTGATTTTACAGCATGACACGCTACTGATAGTGCAATGCGGCAGCCGGGCGGTTGTAGAGGCGACGGGGCTGATGCAAGTGCGCCGGCAGGAATTCGGCGAAACGGCTGTCGTCTGGTATCACGCCTGAAGACGGCATCACCTGAAATCATCTTAAGGTCTAGACTGATACAATGGACAAACGTATAGCGGTTTGCCCGGGCAGTTTTGACCCGATCACATTGGGCCACGTGAACCTGGTGCGCCGGGCGGCGGGGCTTTTTGACCAACTCATCGTGGCCGTGGCCGTGACCGTTGATGGCGAAAAACGCCACTCGTTCTCGTTGGATGAGCGGGTCGAGATGGCCACAGCAGCCTGTGCCGACATCACCAACGTCACGGTCGAGAGCTTCTGCGGCTTGCTGGTGGATTACTGCCGCCGGCAGGGCGCGGTGGCTATAGTCAAAGGGCTCCGCACTGCCGGCGATATGGCATATGAGATGCAGATGCAGGCGGTCAACGCAGACCTGGCCCCGGAGATCGAGACGGTGTTTGTGCTCGCATCCGCCCAGTACGCCCACATGAGTTCCAGCATGGTCAAGTGGCTCAACGAACTGGGCGTGGATGTTTCGAGTTATGTGCCTGACAACGTGGCGGCTCGGTTGCAGGCGGGCCGCTGAGCGGCCAAGGTCAACTCAACGTATTTCTGGCTAGGGAGGGCAGCAGAATGGAAATACTGCAGCTTTTGAACGAACTGGAAGAGATGGGGGAGCGCGGCGAGAAAGCATGGTACTGCAGGATATTTCTGCTTCGCAAGCTCGTACTGGACGCTGATGCGTTCTATGATATGGTCCACCGGCTCCGCACCAGTCTGCCCGAAGAGATGACTACCGCCACACAGGTGACCCGCCAGCGCGAGGAGATAATGGAGCAGGCGCATGCTGAAGCTCAAAAGATCACTGACGGCGCGCGGCAGCAGGCACAACTGCTTGTTTCTAACGACGAACTGACCAAGCAGGCTCAGGCAGAGGCCGCAAGAATCCTACAGCAGGGCCAGGTTGAGGCCAACGCAATCAGGGCCGAGGCTACTCAATGGGCTCGTGGCATAGTCGAGCGCCTGGAAAACTACGTTGGCCGCATATCGTCAACGATTGACAAGACCAAGAAGGCGCTCAGCAGCCAGGGGCCGGCAGCACCGGTGGTCGAGGCGCTGGCTGAAGAACCTGAAGAATAACAGCCTGCGTGAAACCTTACGGCTGCTCACAACACAAGCGCAACTGACCTCCGCAGACAGGCTGGGCCGACTCGCGATCTCAGGAGTCGGCCCTGTGGTGACTCGCCAGGTGTCAACTTCATTGCGTGCTTGCCGGGGCGAAGTGCTAAAACGCTTGAAAAGACAGGAGATTGAACGCAGTGATCGTGCTGGTTGTCAACTGTGGCTCTTCGTCACTCAAGTACGAGCTGTTCGACAGTGAGACCGAAACCTCCCTCGTCTCGGGCCTGGCTGACCGTGTCGGCATCAACGGCGGGGCTGAAGCGGTTCTGGAGCACCAGGTGCCGGGGCGCGTTGAGATTGAAAAGCAACAGCCCATGCCGGACCATGGGGTGGCCCTGGACCTGGTCCTGGCAACATTGACTGATGCCGAATCCGGCGTCATCTCCCATCTCGATGAAATCGGCGCCGTCGGCCATCGCGTAGTGCATGGTGGAGAGAGATTCTCGGAGGCAGTGCTGATTGACGGCGAAGTAATCGCGACCATTGAGCAAATGGCCGAGCTGGCGCCACTGCACAATCCGGCTAACCTGATGGGTATCAGGGCCTGCATCCGGAGACTTCCAGGAGTAGCGCAGGTGGCGGTCTTTGACACGGCTTTCCACCAGACGATGCCGCCGCAGGCATTCCTCTACGGGCTGCCTTACGAGATGTACGTGGAGCATGGCATTCGCCGCTACGGTTTCCACGGCACCTCCCATCGCTATGTGAGTCTGGTGGCAAGCAGGCGGCTGGCGGAGGCGGGCATCGAGTTGCCGGATCAGAAGATCGTGACCGCGCACCTGGGCAATGGTTGTAGCATGGCAGCGGTGGCGGGCGGCACCAGCATTGACACGACGATGGGATTGACGCCGCTCGAGGGCTTGCTGATGGGTACCCGCTGTGGCGACCTGGACCCGGCGATCGTCCCGTATCTACATGAGAAGCTGGGCCTGACGCCGAAAGAGGCCGACACGCTGTTGAATAACAAGTGCGGGCTGCTGGGCGTGTCCGGAGTGAGCTCGGACATGCGCGATGTTAAGGCGGCAGCGGCGGCCGGAGACATCCGGGCGCAGGCAGCGATCGAGATCTTCTGCTACCGCGTCAGGAAGTACGTCGGGAGCTATTCGGCGGCCCTGGGCGGACTCAACGCAGTAGTCTTCACCGCCGGCATCGGCGAAAACGACCCGCTCGTGCGCGAAAGGTCGCTCGAGGGCCTCGGATATCTGGGCATCGCCGTTGATCCAGAGAAGAACAACAACCTCGCCAATGAGCGGGACGGCGTTGACATATCCTGCTCCGACCAGCCGGTGCGGGTGTATGTAATCCCCACCGACGAGGAGTTGATGATCGCCCGCGACACCGCCGAACTGGTCTCTTGACCGCAATTTCGAACGGACGACATTGGCACACAGGCAAGCGCGGCTGCGAAATCCCCGCGCTTGTGCTGTGGCCTGCAATACTGTACGCGTGGGGCCGCTTGCCTACAATTGAACTATATGTGGGCACTCAGCGTCGTTTTGAGAAACCCTTGATACGGGTATGCTTGGTAGTGAAACAACGTTTACCGGAGGCCGTTCATGAGTAGGGCTATCCATCTCCTGGTTGTCGCATGGTGTTTGATGATACTGGCCGCGATGGCTGCGATCGCGCAGCCTGCGGAGCTGCCCGGTGTGAATATCAGTGCGACCGACATCAGCTTGGAGGAGTTCCTCGGTCAGGTCTCCGCGCAGACCGGCGTCGAGACATACCTGGCTGAGGACCCGGGCATCGAGGTGAGTGTTGACCTGGCGGACGCAGACATCGAGACGGCGATCCACGCCGCAGCCGAGCAAGCTAACTGCTCGTGGGTGCGAGTGTATCTGCTGGAGCCGGCAGAGGGCGTCGTCGAGGATTATGACTTTGCCACACTTGCGCGCCTGGTTGCCGAGACCCGCAGCCAGTATTTCAAGCGGATGACTAAGGAGGAGCGGGAGGCACTGGCCGCTGAAGTCGCCGCGGCAGTCCAAGCAGATAACAGCGCTCGGGATGAAGCGCCGATCGGCGGCTGGCGCGCCAGTGCTATCACCGAAGAAGCACCAGACGGCGGCCTCGACCGATCGGCACAGTGGGCTCTATCCGATCCGCTGCGTTTCGCCGCCAGCCCCAGCTATTCCGACCCGGCCAGTGTGCAAATCGCCGACGCTGATGTTACCGCCTTCAGCGACGCGCTTGCCAAGGCCTCAGGTCTCATTGTGCTTGACCGGCGACAAGCAACGGAGGGACAGACAAACATTGACCTCACTGAGGCACCAGTGGACGAGATCGTCGCCGCTGCCGCCGAACAACTTGGCTGCAGTTGGCGGCGAGTGTATCTCCTCGCGCATGTCCGCAAGCTCAGCAACGAAGAGATCGAACAGCGGATGGACACGTTTTTCAATGCCGGTATGGGCTACTTCTGGAGCCAGCCCCAGGAGAAGCGCGCGGAGATTATTCAGCGCATTGTTGACGGCAGCAATCAGCTCACCAAGGAGCAGAGAACGCAGATCAGATCCTCGGAGATCGCTCGCAAGATGATGCAGAAATTCATGAGCTACAGCAACACGCTGTCAATACAGCAGCGCCGCGAGCTAATGCCACTGCTGCAGGCAGCAGCCAAGATCATGGGCGGCTAACGCGCACTACTCATCAACGCGTAGCTCGGCCTGAGCGTGGCGCTCTTTGCCCCGCTCAGGTGAGAATGCGATACATCGCGTTCTCAGCTTCCAGCCCGAGGTCGTTGACTCAATGAATGATGCAGGCTAAGGAAAAAACGATGATAACTGTTCGAGAAGTGAATAGATGCAGGTGCTACGGTTTCACGCTCGTCGAGCTTCTTACCGTGATTGCCATTATCGCTATTCTGGCGGCGGTGTTGTTTCCGGTTTACTCGCGGGCACGCGAAAAGGGCCGTGAGACAACGTGTATCTCAAACCTGCATCAGATAGGGCTGGCGCTCAAGGCGTATGGCAACGACTGGGCGCACTTCTTTCCGCTGGCCAACAACCGGCCCAGTCAAGACGGCCCGCCGGGCCTGCCGGATGTGCTAGGCAGCTACACCCGCAGCAGCAAGATATTCCGCTGTCCGAGCGACACTGACGAGATGTGGAAGACCGAGGGGACCAGCTACGACTACGCCCTGGGAATGCTCAACATCGGGATGCCGATTCAGCGGATGGACAGGCCCTGGAATATGGAGAACTCCACGTGCCCGCTGGTGGGAGATTTTTCCGAACACTGGCATCCCCGGGGGCCGCATGTCTTATTCGTTGACGGGCACGTGAAGTAGCACAGGCCCGGCTATTCACGGTCATACGCCTAAGAGCGGCTGCCGAGGCAGCCGCTCTTTTGCGTACACGTTGGCCACATAAACTCAATCGCGGCCGCAGCCCACACTCGGAGCTACAGAACCGCTCGCCGTGTGGCTGGTCCTAGCTGATGGGTCGAGGCTGCTGTAGCCGGTTCGCTATTCGTCTGCTGGCTTGTCGCCCGCCGGCTTGTCAGCATCTGGCGCCGTTTCCGGAGCGGCCGGGGGCGGACCTGCGTCTGGACCCTCCGACGGCGTATCGCCCGGAGGCGGCGGTGGTGGCGGAATCGGGCCCGAGCCCAACTCCTCGCGCTTTTCCGCCTCAATCTCTTCTCCCGTCTTTAGCTTCGGGCACCCGCTCACCACAACTATGGCCAACAGCAGCACCATAAGCAGCACGGCTATTGCGACGAGTTTCCACATAAATGTCACCCTCCTGTCTTCTCGAAATGAATGGCATGAGCACTGCTGATACTTGGTTCCATTATAACACGCACTGTCTTGTCTGCCAATCTGCTCCTGCTCGCCGAGCCTGTTGCGATAGAGCAGAGAGAGGCGCGGGGAGCTGCAAAAGAGAAAACCATCATAGCGCGGCGCGAATCGTCAATACTGCATCTTGGGTGTGTTGCTGAGGATCTCGCACCCGCCCTCAGTTACTACCACCAGGTCCTCGATGCGGACTCCGCCCCAGCCCTCAATGTAAATCCCCGGCTCCACAGTTATCACCATGCCTGCAGCAAGCACCTGGTCACTGCGTGCAGATACCCGAGGAGCCTCATGCACCTCCAGACCGACTCCGTGCCCCAGGCCGTGGGTGAAGTACTCGCCGAGGCCCGCTCCCTGGACGACCTCGCGGGCTATCTTATCCAATTGTGCACACGTCACATCGGGCGCTACCCGCTCCAGTGCAGTCTGCTGCGCATCCAGCACCACATTGTATATTTCAGAGAATTTCTCGCTCGGCTCGCCTAGGAATATCGTCCTGGTTATATCGCTGCAATATCCCTCGAGGCGACAGCCGACGTCTATCTTTAACATGTCGCCTGCGGTCAATTGGCGATCGGTCGGCTGCGCGTGCGGACAGGCCGCCGATGGCCCTGAAGCTGCGATGGTCGGGAAGGCGATGGCGTCCGCGCCGCTAACCAGGATGCGGTGGTCCAGCTTAATTGCGATCTCCTTCTCAGTCGGGCCGGGCTCCAACTCGGACAGCAGTTCAGTCAGAGCCGTGTCCACGACCTCAGCCGCCTTACGGATCGCCGATATTTCGTCGGCGTCCTTCACGGCGCGCTGCTCTTCGACCACGCCGCTGACCGGCTCCAGGCTATCTGTTCCGAAGGCCTCCTCCAGCTTCTTGAACTGCGAGTAGGTGACCACATGCTCTTCGAAGGCGAGCTTGCCAGCCTCTTCTGAATGCAGGAACTCGGCTGCCGCCTCAAGGTGCCCGTTCGGGCTGATTGCGACGGACAGACCGTCGGCCTGCTCAGCCTCAATCTGAAAGCGGCTGTCGGAGCAGATGGCTCCGGCCTCGGCGGTCAATACCAGATGGCCCTCGCCACTGAACCCGGACAGGTATCTGACATTAGGCGGCGAGCTGACCATTATCGCATCAACTGCGGCCTCCTCAAGCCAACTGCGTATTCTGTCCTGTCTGTTGCGATGGGTGCTCACGGTGTGGGTCCCTGCTCTATGATCTGTTTGGCCGCGTAAAGGGCCAGTATGTAGCTGTAGGCACGGAAGCCGGAGATCTGCCCCACGCATGCCGAGGCGGTCACCGACTGGTCGCGGAACGGCTCTCTGGCGTGTATGTTGCTCAGATGCACCTCGATGACTGGCAGCCTCACTGCGCGCAGGGCGTCGGCGAGTGCCACTGAGGTGTGCGTGTAGCCCGCCGGATTGATTATTATCGCCTTCGCCCACGTGCGCTCGCGGTGAATGACGTCAATGAGTTCGCCTTCGTGGTTGCTCTGCTCTATGCGCAGTTTGACCCCGAGGCTCGCGGCCTCCTCTTCAAGCATATGGTCGATCTCTTCCAGGCTCGTGTCACCGTATAGCTGCGGCTCCCTGTCGCCGAGCAGGTTCAGATTGGGGCCGTGTAGCACAAGTATCCTCGACATCATTTTCCTCCCATGCGCAGTTCTTGCAGGCGGAGGCCTAATTCCCTGCAGTCTCTGCGCTCTCAATCAACTTATGGAGTCTTTCCGCGTCCACGGGCCAACGTCCTGCAGCCTGCCCGCCTTTTTCCACCGCATCCACTGAAGCCTGCTCCACCAGCCGTAATCCCTCGGAGTAGGCCTCCTTCGCCTCATCATCGCGGTCGCGTTGCCCGTAAAGCCGGCCCAGTTCCAGATAGGCAATTCCGCGCAGCAGCAGCTCTTCACCTTCACCGCCGGCTTCAGGTCTCACAATAACCTCCAGCAGCAGCGTCTCCTGCTTGATCCACTGGCCCAGCCGCCGGCGCGCTTCGGCCAGACGTAGCTTATTTGTCGGGCTGGGGTGCTCCCAGACAATGTCAGCGACGTGATCAACCATGGTCTCGATTTCCACCAGGTCGGCGGGACGCCTGCCTGTTGTCTTTTGCTCCAGCTCAAAACGCAGCTCTTCGCCACGCAGGCGCGTGTTGATTAGCAAGAGAGCATCGTAGAGCATCTGCGTACCAGTTGCCTCGTCGCCATCGGCGTACGCAGCTTTGGCCAGATAGGCCCAGGCCCACACGTAGCTCAGGTCCGGCAACTCCGGCACTGCCGGGTACTTGCCGACCGGCCCATCCAGCAGCGACACCGCCCGCTGGTAGGTCGCTTTTGCCTCATCTGCGTGTCCGGCGTGCTCCTGCAACTGTGCCAGTTCGACCAGCCCTCTGACGTTCGTGGGATAGATTTCAACGGCCCTCTGCGCCCAATCGAGGGCCTTGAGTGGTAGCTGCTTGAATTGAAACAGCCGCGCCAGAGCAATACAGGGCTTGGCAGCAGTCGGTGCCCACAGAAACATCTGCATGCGGGCATATATCGCCTTTTGCAGAAAGATGCTGTCAGGGCCACGCACCTGCGTCTCATAGACTTCGGCCAACGCATCCCAACTCTCCGCCGAGAAATCCAGCAATCTTACCGCCGTCAGAGCGCTGCCCTCGGCTGCATAATAGCGGCCCTCATTCAGCAGCTTCTCAGAGCGAGCGGTGAGAGCCTCTCCTGTCAGTAGCCAGCAGCCTAGACCAAACACCGTCAGCAATCCAATTGCCAGGGCCCAACGCTTGCCAGAGACGGCCACAGCAGGTGCGACGGGCACACCAGTGGGCCTCAGTGCAGTACCCAGCAGAGCAAGAGCCGAGACCGCTACGGCAGGCACATAGAGGCTGTAGTCGGCCAGGTTATGCACCGCCAGCGCCACCAGCCAGCCTGCCGCTGCCGCCGCGATCGCCCCCGTTCGGTCAGCACGGCCTTGCGCTAACTTAACGCACAGCCATACTGCTGCAATACCGGCCACCAGCGCTGCAATCAATGCTGCAATGCCCGCCTCGGCAGCAATCTGCAGGAAGCTCTGATGAGCCATGCGGGTGAAACCGGCCCGTGCGTAGGCCGGATACGAGTATTCAAAGGTACCCGGGCCGCTGCCCAGAAGCGGCTTTGCCCGCACCATGTCCGTAGTTCCCAGCCAGGTGTAATATCGGAACGCCACCGAGTGGCTGTCGAGCGAAAACGTGCGCTGCATGCGATTGCGTAGTGGTGGCACCGCGAAGAACGCCGCCAGTATCACAACCAGGATACCGGCACTAACCAGAGCCGTCCGTTTGCGTCCGTGACCACGGCCTGCTCTAGCGAAGGCAAATACGCCCAGCCCGATCACCAGCGCGATGAAGCCGGCTCGTGAGCCGGTCAGCAGTATCGCCGGGCCGATGAGCAGGATGGCAAAGCCGAGGGCAATCATTCCGTAACGCGGGCGTGGTTCGTCGCCCGGTTCAGGCCGTTCAGCGATCTCTTTTTCGGCATCAATGGGCCTTTGCCGGCTCGAGATCAGCCCAAGCGCTATCAACAACGGCCCGATGAGATATGATGCCAGAATGTTGGGGTTATAGAGCGGCCCGAAGATGCGCCAGGTAACGCCACCCGTGAAGAAGACGGTGCGCACGTACTCGCGCAGACCTAACAAGGCGCAGATCGCCCCGGCGGCCACTAATGCAACCGGCACGGCCAGTCGCCATTTCTCATCAGAGAAGGCTTCCCGGGCCATCCAATAGACCAGTAAGCAATCCAGCAGCCATACAATAAACAGCAGGCTTGCATACTTATATACGGACGGGATGATCGCAATTGTGACGATGCCGAAGAAAACCAACAGCGCCCGGTCGAGCAGCTTGTGGCGCACCAGGACCACTTGCCGGCCATTGCGCATTTCACCAACATACCACAGCAATGCCGCTGCCGCTACCACAACGTGCATCGCCAGGTTCTGCCAGCGGAAATTCTTCCCAGCCAGCAGCGGGTACACCATAAGCGCAATGACTAAAAGCGCCCTGCCGATGTCCCCAATTAGATCGCGATGTTCGCTCTCGTTCGACATTGCGGTCTTACCTCTTGCTAGACAGGCGTCTTGGGCGCGCAAGCAGTTGCCTCGTAAGGTAGCTTGCGATCAACAGCCCGGCGCGCACCCAGACCCCCACACCCACCAGTGCCTTGCTTAGGAAATTGCGTGCCAGATGCTTGTTATACAGCCGCCGCATGCTGCGGTGCGTCCTGATGATTGTGGGAATGACAACCTGGCTGGTGCTCTTGCCGATGGCGTGCACGATTATCGGCTCCGGATTGTACATGACCAGCCAGCCCGCCTGATGCAAGCGGAAGCAGTAGTCCACATCCTCCGAACCCCAGAAAAAGCCTTCATCCAGGTAACCGACCTGTTCGAGTGCATCGCGCCTTATCAACAGGCACGCGCCTGATACCCAGTCCACTTCGCGCGCCTCATCGTGGTCCCATTCCGTCATCAGATAGTGGCTTGGTGAAGCCGCCCCGGGGAATAGTCGGCCGAGCGCGGTGTTGCGAAATATCGCGGCGGTGATGGTCGGAAAGCGCCGCGCCGAGTGCTGCAGGCCACCGTCAGGATTAACCAGCTTCGGCCCTACGGCTCCGGCCCCTGGCTGAGCATCGGCGAACTGCAAGAGCTTCGCAAAAGCGCCCTCGGGCACTACGGTATCCGGATTCAGCAGCAGATAGTAGTCCGCGTCCGCAGCCTTCAGGCCCTGATTATTGGCTGCCGCAAAGCCTGCGTTTGTCTCATTGCAGATCAGCTTCACCTGCGGAAACTCGTGCCGCAACATCTCCACGGTGCCATCAGTGGAGGCGTTATCAACAACCCACACCGCCAAGCCGTCTTCCGCGTTACCCTCGAGCACCGATTGCAGGCACTTGCGCAGGTCTTCCTGCACATTCCAGCTCACGATGATGACGCTCAGACGGTATTGTTTGCAGCCTTGGTTTTGTTGAGGCTGACTGGAGTCTGTCATGTCGTTATTGCGAAAACAGGCGCCGACCGAGCGGCCTGCGCCTTGGTGGGTGCCGCTGTGTCGGCCGGTTGGGTCTATTCCGCGTCCTGGTCCGGGATGTCTTCGGCCTCTTCAACCAGCATAATCGGGATGTTGTCACGTATGGGGTATCGCTTGTTGCATGTCTTACACAAAATCCACCCATCTTCTTCCTGCACCGACCCCTTGCACACCGGACACGCCAGAATCTCCAACAGCTTTCGGTCTATCACTTGAATACCTCCTGCAAGAGCTCGTTAATGAAGCATCTTTCGCCAAGACTATCGTCTTCACCTGTGGCCTGCTGGCCTGCATTATTATTGAGTGAAATGGAATACCTAGCAGAATTGGACAGGCAGGTCGTTTATGGATACATAGAGCGGCCTTTGCGAAGCGGCGCAAAATGACACGCTGTAATCACCCCAACGACCTCGGGCTGGAAGCTGAGAATGCGGCAGCATTCTCACCTGCCCTTCGACAGGCTCAGGGCAGGCCGAGCTACGCGTTGGTGAATGATGCCTGCTAGAGCCGCAGCCGCCAGCCGCGCATACAAGCCTACGTGCAATGTAGTCACAACCGCGGCATAAACCAGCGGGCAGATCTCGCCGCGATAGTGCTTGCGGTAGTAGTCAATCATGCTGCGGTGAGACTCGCGGATCATCTGCCGACGCACCTGCCTGGTGGAGGCGCCGCCCTCGTGAAGCATCTCCGCCTCGGGCGTGAACCAGATCTCCCAGCCCGCGTCCCACAGCCGCCGGCACAGGTCCACATCGTTAAAGAATATCGGCAAATCCTCGTCAAAGGTTCCGATCTGCGCCAGCGCCTCCTGCCTTACCATCAGGGCCGAGGCCATCGGCTGATCCACGGTGCGGGTGTCGTCATAGCCCCACCAGCTCATGCGGTACTTCCCGAAGCGTTTGCTCTTCGGAAACAGCCGGCTCAGGCCGAGCGCCTCGTAAAATATGACATCCGGGTCCGGGAAACTGCGGCAGGAAAGTTGCACTGAGCCGTTCTTGTGCCACAAGCGCGGTGCGACGGCGGCCGCTGCAAGGCGCTCATCGAGGAAGCCGGCCAGCGTCTCGACCGAGCCGGGCTTTATCACTATGTCGGGATTCAGCAGTAGATGATACTTGCCGCTCGCCTCGCGCAGTGCCAGGTTGTTGCCCGCCGCGTAGCCGGTGTTCTCATCCAATGCGAACAGTCGCACCTCCGGATATTCTTCCCTGACCATCTCCGCACTGCCGTCGGCTGAGGCGTTGTCAACCACCAGCACCTCCACGTCCATCGCGCCGGCATGATCCTGCAGGCTGCGCAGACACGCACGCAGATGATCAGAGGTGTTCCAGTTGACTATGCAGACCGAAACGTCGGGCATAGGACTATCTGCCTATCTCAGCTTCCTGTTGTGCTCAATGATGGCCTCACACACTTCGCGCACGGCTCCATGGCCGCCGGCGGCTTGTGTAATCGCGCCGGCCTTTTCCAGCACCTCCGCAACTGCATCGGCGGGTGCAACGAAGGTGCTAACCATTTCGGCCACCGGCAGGTCGTTCAGATCGTCGCCGATATACACGATCTCTTCCACACCGCAGCCTGCCTCTGCCGCCACTACTTGCAGCACCTCCGCCTTGTCACCGACGCCGTCATAGAGTATATCCAGGCCCAGAGCATTGAACCGCGCCCGCGTGATGGCCGATTCATCGGTCGTAATCCAAGCGACCAGAACGCCGCTTTTCTGCAGCAACTTCAACCCGTAGCCGTCCTTGACATCGAAGCGCTTCATGGCCTGCCCGTTGGGCCCGAAGTACATCCCGCCATCGGTCATCACGCCGTCAACGTCAGTCACCAGCATCTTCACGCGACCCTTGTTGCGAAGCTCAATCATCGTGCTCTCCTCTAAGGGCTGGGTCATCTCCGGCGAACACCCATACAAGTGCAACGCCGTCGAGCTGTTCGGTGAATAGCGGCTTGCCCTCAGCAGCCAGATGGTGCATCAGCGCGGTCATCTCGTTTTGCTTGTGCTGTACCACCACATAGTCGGCCTCCGCC
Source organism: Candidatus Zipacnadia bacterium (assembly GCA_029821145.1). Classification (GTDB taxonomy): domain Bacteria; phylum Armatimonadota; class Zipacnadia; order Zipacnadales; family UBA11051; genus UBA11051. The sequence goes on along the minus strand of JALGTY010000039.1, from coordinate 588 downwards.
AGGGCCGCATCACCTGCGGTTATCTGCAGATCGTGCCGCAGCATCCCGAACGGCTTGTACAATTCCACCGAGCTGCCAAAACCCACCACGTTTATCCAGACTTGCGCGCCGTGCTCAGCCTCTCTGTTCAGCCAGCCCACAGCGGCCAGGTAGCTATCTCCCCAGTACGTCGGCTCCATGCCCAGCGCGTACGCCCCACTCGGCCCACCGACAAGGCTATTATAATACGACATGCCAAAGGGGTGACAATTCCCGACCGCCACCACCAGCGCAACGCCAGACCGATGCGCAACTTGACTGGAAAGTTATCGAACTCAGCGCCCCAATTATCCTTGCCACGCTCGATGATGCGCTGGCTGAGCCAGAAGAAGCCTACGCCGGCCATGACTGCCAGATACGGAAACATGGGCAAGAAAAGCCGCACCCCACCATACTTGGGCGCCCAGGGGAGCATGCTGGGAGCGATGTTGACTACCAGCGCCCACCCCAGCAGAATCAGACACGCGCCCTGCCAGTATGCAGTATGCTCTGTAGTTTCGTCCAGCGGGTGTCTCAGGCTCTGGCCGCGCATTATTCTTACGAACAAAT
>JALGTY010000397.1 GCA_029821145.1 Candidatus Zipacnadia bacterium | reverse complement strand
TGAAGGCCGGCGATACGACCGTCTCAGTGGCCGATGCTCTGTTTCTGCTGGCGACACTGGGCGAGCACACGATGCTTTACAACAAGCTGCCGGAGAAGCTGCAGATTCGCCGCACGCTGGGGCCGGTCAAGGCCGTGCCCGAAATGACAGAGCCGATAACACTCACTCGCGCCAACTGTCTGATCGCAGCGCGGGCTGTGTATGCCTACACGGTGGCACACGGGCGGACGCCACACGCCATTAGGGCCCACGGTGTCAACGCCGGGCCGGCGCAGGTGCTGATGGCTCTGGCGCAGGCGTTCTCGCAGGATGAATTGCCGGAGCAGGTCACCGTGCAGCCTGTCGCCGGCCTGCCGAAGTGCGCCGAGTTCCCGATGTTCGCCAACGCAACAGCCAGCTCGATTGCAGCCCCGGCTTTCTACGATGACAGCGCCATGAACCTGCAGTGCAAGCTGCAATCGTGGAGCTACCGGCCGCTGAGGGCGAACGTGTAAGGGCACGAGGCGAGTATTGTGTTGTAAAACGTCCGTCAAACCGATAGAATGGAGTCATCGGGACGCTCTCCCGGAATTGCCCGAGGCAGGCTGCGATGGTCAAGACAGGGGGAGGTGCGGATTTGGAACCGGAGCAGCAACATATGGACAATGCCGCAGGGAAAGATCTATGAACAGATTCATTGAAGAGCATCGCGAGGCGTTGGTAGCTATTTGCAAGCGATACCGGGTCAGCCGGCTCGATTTATTTGGCTCAGCCGTAAGCGCCGAACACTTCGATCCGCAAACCAGTGACCTGGACTTCCTCGTTGAGTTCCTGCCACTGCAGGAGGGTGAGCATGCGGACGCTTACTTCGGTCTGCTGGAGGGGCTGAAGGAGTTGTTCGGGTGTGAGGTGGACTTGGTCATGGCCCGTGCTATCAAGAACCGCTATTTTCTCGAAGCAATAGCCGAGCAACGCGAGGTGCTGTATGCGGCTTGAAGTGAAGACGCTTCTGGAAACGATGCGGCAGGCGGGGGCGCTCATAGGCGAGTTCGCCGCAGGCAAGCACGCGAAGGACTACGTGGGCGACGCTCTGCTGAAATCCGGTGTAGAACGGCAATTTGAGATAATCGGCGAGGCGTTGCAGCGCCTGTCTCGCCTCGAACCCGGCGTATTCGAACTGATAGACGATGGTCCCCGCATCATCGCTTTCCGCAATATATTGATCCACGGTTATGACGTCGTGGACGACTTGGTCGTGTGGGATATCATCCAACAACACCTGCCGGGCTTTGCAGCTCAGGTCAATAGCCTGCTGCAGGCTGCAGAGCAAGATGGCTAGACAGTGGCATAGGGCGCTTTCGCCTACGTCGGCAAACCACTCGTGACTACTCACCTTGCGATTCTTGCAGCAAGCCAAACGGTAAGGCGCACTTCGATGAATGATAGCCTCTCGCTAGCCCTCACCCCTAGCCCCTCTCCCACGGGGAGAGGGGAATCAAGTGGGTGAGGGTGAAGTGAGTAGCCACAATCACTTGGAGGAGAAGTGAGGGTTGATTACCTTCTTTGGCCTGATATTGCTATTGCTGCCCGCCGCGATCATGGCGCTGGGCGTGACCCAGCCGGATCTGATTCCGTGGGCATCCTACAGCGCGGCCGGCGTGCTGCTGCTAATGGCCGCCGACCATCTGCTTTCGCGACGCATCGCTGTATTCACCGCCTCCAGGCACACTGCTGACAAGCTTTCTGTCGGCGCTGAGAACAGGGTGACCATAACCGTGCGCAGCCGCACTCGTTTCGTTTTGCGAATGTTTGTCAAGGACGATCCGCCGGCACAGTTCCGCACGCCGCAGCGCCTGCAGCACCTGGTTGTCTTGCCCTTCGAGACCCAGCAGGTCAGCTACCGGACGATGCCGCCGGCGCGCGGCGATTACAGCTTCGGCGACCTGCATTTTCGCGGCTTATCCTGCTTGGGGCTAAGCTACTGGCAGAGGACGATTCCTGCCAGGCGAGAGGTGGCTGTCTATCCCAACCTGGCGGAGGTAGCGCGTTACGAGGAGCTGGCCCGCAGCGGGAGACTGAGGCAGGCCGGCTACCACCCGTACCGGCGGCGGGGCATGGGCACAGAGTTCGAGAGCTTGCGCGACTATGTGCCTGATGACGAGTTCCGCCACATTGATTGGAAGGCGACGGCTCGCCGCCACAAGCCTATCACTCGCCAGTACGAGACGGAACGCAGTCAGAGCCTGATGATAATGATTGACAGTGGCCGGATGATGGCGGGCACTGCCGGCTTGCCTGCTAAACCTGCGGAGGATGGTCAGGACCTCACTGCGACGGCGATGTCGAAGCTCGACTATGCCATCAATGCGGCGCTGATGTTGGCTTATGTAGCCACCGAGCGTGACGACCGGGTGGGGCTGCTAGCTTTTGCCGATTCCGTGCAGCAGTTCCTCCCGCCGGGCAGGGGCAGGGCACAGGTCGGGCGCATTACCGATGCTCTTTACGGGCTGCAGGCGCGGCTGCACGAGCCGGATTATGGCTTGGCTTTCAGCACGCTTTTCAGCCGCTCGCGCAAGCGCTCGCTGGTGATATGCTTTACCGACCTGATCGATAAGGACGCCTCAGCGCGGCTGCTGTCGGGGATGGCCTCACTTTTTCCACGGCATTTGCCGCTGCTGGTGGCGTTACGGGATCCGGACCTGCAAGCAGCGGCGGGCCAGGATCCTGCCGGGCCGTTCGAAGCATACGAAAAGGCCGTGGCCATCGCGGCGATTGGTGACAGAAGAGAGGCGCTTTCAGCGATAACGCGTCGAGGTGTTCTGGTCCTGGACACTCCGCCGCAGGCCCTGACAGTGGCAACGGTGAATCGCTACCTCGAGATAAAAGACCGCCACGCGCTTTAGTCCCGCACGTACATCGTGATAGCGTACCTGCCCACCTACCCTCACCCCTTTAATTCCCCTCTCCCCAGGGAGAGGGGAGAACAGGGAGAGGGGAGAACGCCGACGGCAACGGAGGCGGGCCGGTCTCCTTGCGGAATCTTCGATTCCGCAACTCGGCGCGGCCCCTCCGCAAGGCTAGGACAACGGCAACGGCGTCGGGCAGGATGCCCGAGGCACCCGACTGCCCAAGGCATTGCCAGGCTGGAAAGCCTGGCCCACGCGGGAAGAAGGGGCGCGGGTACCCGGGAGAGGGGAGAACGCCGACGGCAACGGAGGCGGGCCGGTCTCCTTGCGGAATCTTCGATTCCGCAACTCGGCGCGGCCCCTTGTATATTAGTTGGAGGCAGGTATCTTGGGCCGGGTGAGGAGAACTGCAACTCATAGAGATGATGCGCTGTCCCCCCCGCGGGGGGGACAGCGCCGGAG
>JALGTY010000396.1 GCA_029821145.1 Candidatus Zipacnadia bacterium | reverse complement strand
CGGCGGCAGCAGGATCAACGACACCACCAGCGGCAAGCCCATGTTATGCCGCAGGTCGGAGAAGAAGCCGGACAGGTGCAGGCCCCAGTCGGCCTTGTGTTCCGCCAGGATGGTACCGAGATAGGTTTGATCAGGATACCCGAGGTGGCAGGCATATATGTAGATGATGATGTAAGGGCAAAACAGCATTATCGGAGGCACCAGCAACTCGGGCTTGAAGATGAGGCGTTTCAGGCCCTGCCAGTCGCGGTACTGTGGCTCTTTCGGCCAAATAAGCAGAAGTGCGCCGAGGACCACCAGGCCGATGGGGAACTGAAGATCCGCGCAAACGTACAGAGCGACGGCCAATCCTGCCCACAACCTCTGTCGCCGATTCGTCGGATCGCGCAAATAGCGGACCAACATGAGAACGGAGAGCAAGAAGAACATGCTGCTGCCCAGGTGATGGAACCCGCCGATTGAACGTCCCTGCATCACCGCAAGCGGCATAATCGCGACAAGCAAAGCCGCTATCATCCCAGTCGCCACTGTGCGCAACTCTCGGCCCAGGTGGAAGACCAGCAGACAGATCAAAGCACTCACGAGTGCAAGCGGTATGGGTAAGGTCGCCTCGGAAATGGGTATGTGCAGCGCGTCGAGACCTTTTAAGTAGGCCAGGTAGGACACAAAAACAGGCCAGCCATAATCCCAACTGAGAATCCTCGCCAGGCCGCTGTGCATAAGGTCGAGGTTGAGTACCGGGAGCTTCGCGTTGTTGACGAGGAAGTATGACCACAACGCTTCGTCCGGATTGCAATAGACGAGACTACGCAGGCCGTAGGTGCGCAGTACTACGGCCGCAGCCATGATTGTCAACAGCACAATGATTGTCGTTCGTCGGCGGCTGCACATTGAAGCTCTGGAACAATTCTCCATATTGTAGCGCCCAGCAACCTATTCAGAAAGCCAACCGTCCTGACACAGGACTCGCCGCATAGTTCGCGGTCGGGAACGGCTTCGCCTGCTCGATCCGCATAATGATGCGCTGCAAACAGGCTATCTTGCGGCGACGGAAAAATGTGCTGAGCAGGGAGAACCGTGCGTGATGTAGAACTCTGCAATGATATCATGAAAAAGCCCGGAGACACACGCATTATGGACTTCTTTGACTGCAACTGCAGCTACGGCGTGCCGTCACATCCGGCTTTCCGCTTTGCGCGCACTCCTGCCGAACTGCTGAAGGAGATGGATTGGTGCGGGACAGACCGCGGTCTGGTCTATGTCGCCGGCCTGCGCTACGGCTCTCCTGTGCTGTGGAACGAACTGACGGCGCAGGACCTCGCCTCGCAGCCGAGGCTGGAGCCGACCTGGGGTATATTGCCCTCTCAGACCGGGGAGCAGGCACCACCGCAGCAGTTCGTGGGGCAGATGAAAGCCAGCGGTGTGCGCGCGCTCTGGGCCTTCCCCAACGAGCACCACTACCGCCTCGACGGCGTCACGTTCGGGGACCTGCTCGAACTGCTAACCGAAAAGTGCATCCCGCTGTTGGTGAAGCTCAACGCAATCGCTCTCGGTGAGCTTATGCAGAATTTCCCTGACCTGACAGCCGTTGCAGTGAACCAAGGGCCGCACAGCCTGGAGCGATACCTGCGTCCGCTCTTTGATACCTATCCCAATCTCTACCTGGACACGTCCTATCTGCTGGTAGAAGGCCTGATAGAGGAATTCTGCGAGAGGTATGGGCCGCGGCGTCTGCTGTTCGGATCGGCGTTTCCGGACAATTGCAGCGGCTCTGCCCTCCTGCGCCTGACGCAGGCGGAGATTGACGACGAGGCAAAACGAGCCATTGCCGGGGACAATCTGGAGCGCCTGCTGGGGGAGGTGCAGATATGAACCCGACCAACCCCTCCGCACTTGCGCATGACTTCATGCAACAGGGCTACTCGGATGACTGCCCGATTATTGATACACATACCCACTACGGGCCCTACCAGGGGGCTTATCTGCCGGTAATGCCTCACGAAAAGATGCTCCACGCGCTAAAGCGGGCCGGCGTTACGAAGGCTCTCTGCTCGTCACACGAGGCAATCCTGGGAGACGTTGACTTCGGCAATGCCATGACCCAGCAGGCCGTTGACAGAGAACCGGACCTGTTTCTCGGCTACTGGGTGGTCAACCCGAGGTATTCCGATGCCATGCAGCGACTCATCAGCGACTACGAAAACACGCGCGGTTTTGTCGGCTTCAAGCTGGGGCCGGAATATCACACCTACCCGCTGGATGGCCCGCGCTACGCCCCGGCGCTCGAGTACGCCAATGAACACAGGCTGATCGTGCTGATCCACACCTGGGGCGGCAGCGCGTTTGACTCACCGCAACAGGTCGCCACGGTCGCGGAGAGGTATCCCGAAGTAGCGCTGCTGATGGGGCACTCGGGCTTTGGTGACTTCGAGACCTCGGTGCGTGTGGCGCGGGATTACGAGCACGCATACCTGGAGCTTACTTGCGTCTATTCGGCGCATGATTTTTCGATGCTGCCGGCCGGAAGCTCCACCCCGGTACAGCTCGCATCGTCTCTGCACGTCAACGGGATCATCGAATACATGGTGGAGCACGCTTCGTCGAATAAGATCGTTTTCGGCACCGACATGCCCTGGTACAGCCCGCACTTCGCTGCCGGGGCGATCATGTTTGCGCGGATTGATGACGAGGCGCGCAAGGACATCTGCTACCGGAATGCGGAGGGGCTGCTGGAGCGTGTCCGGCCAACCAGCGCTGCGTGAAGCAGGCGTCGCGCCAGGCCTGGGAGAGGTGAAGAGTAGTGACAGGCAAGCCTGAAGATCATTTAATGCGGCAAAGTCTCACTCATGATTACCCGCACATCGTTCGCGGCGAGGGACCTTATCTCATAGACGACCAGGAGCGTCGCATTATTGACGGCGCATCTGGCGGCGTTGGCCCCTGCAATATCGGCCACGGGGTTGAAGAAATCGTGCAGGCTATGACCGAACAGGCCCGCATGCTCGCCCTAGCCCATGTCTCCATGTACGAAAATCAGCCGCAGATTGACCTGGCGAACAAGC
>JALGTY010000395.1 GCA_029821145.1 Candidatus Zipacnadia bacterium | reverse complement strand
GCACCGGGCCAACGGCGGTTATCTCCTTCTCGAGGCCGAGGCCGTCCTACGTCGTCCTTTTGCGTGGGAAGCCCTAAAGCGCTGCCTAAAGAACGGGCAGATCAGAATCGAGTCTATCCAGGACCAGATGCGACTGATCTCCACCGTCAGCCTCGAGCCTGAGCCTATTCCACTTAATGTCAAGGTGGTGCTTATTGGTACTCCCCAGGTCTATTACCTGCTGTATGCTTATGACGACGAGTTCGGCAAACTATTCAAGGTCAAGGCCGACTTCAACACTACTATGGGGCGCAGCGACGAGACGATTCAGGCGTACGCCCGCTTTATCGCTACAAAGTGCCAGGAAGAAGATCTGCCGCCGTTCTCTGCCGCAGCAGTAGCCAAGGTTATTGAGCACGGGGTGCGCACTGCTGCTGATCAGGAAAAGCTGACCACCAGATTCGTTGAAGTGGTAGACCTGGTGCGCGAATCGGCTTACTGGGCTGGCCGTAATGGCAACGGCGAGCTGGTACAGGCCACAGATGTCCAGAATGCCCTCGAGCAGTTCATCTGGCGGTCTGATCGCGTTGAGGACTACTTACTCGAGCTGATTGAGCAGGGCACACTGCTAATTGAGACCGAAGGCAAGACTATCGGGCAGATAAATGGCTTACATATCATGGTGTTGGGCGACTACACCATTGGTATGCCTACCCGCATTACCGCCCGCAGCTCGCTGGGCACCGCAGGGGTTGTCAATATCGAACGGGAGGTAGAGCTATCCGGCCCGATTCACGATAAAGGCGTTCTGATACTCAGCGGTTACCTGCGACAGAAGTATGCCTCCGACCAACCCCTTTCCTGCGCGGCCAGTATCAGTTTTGAACAGAGCTACAGCCAGATTGAGGGCGACAGCGCCTCCTGTGCCGAACTGATTGCCCTGCTTTCCAGCATCAGCGGAGTGCCCCTGTGTCAGGACATTGCGGTTACGGGATCCGTGGATCAACACGGTTCGGTTCAGGCTATCGGCGGGGCTACCCGCAAGATCGAGGGGTTCTTTGCAGCCTGCAAGATCAAGGGCCTCACCGGCGAGCAGGGCGTGGTGCTCCCCGCTGCCAATGTGCGCCATATAATGCTGCGCGAAGAGGTCGTGGAGGCGGTTGAAGCCGGCCAATTCCACATCTGGGCGGTTCAGACCGTTGACGAGGCGCTCGAGATCCTGACCGGTATGCCGGCGGGCGAGGCGGACGAGGCAGGTAACTACCCCGAAGATACTGTGCATCACGCAGTTCAAGATCGCCTATACCAAATGGCCCAGACGCTCAGGGAATACGGGCGGGGCTCCGCCAAAGAGACCAAAGAGGAGTCGTAAGGGATGGCTGAGAGACGTGTCGGCACTTCCGGCTGGAGCTACGCCCACTGGCAAGGCGATTTCTATCCCGATGATCTACCCAGGGGAAAAGAGCTTGAGCACTACGCAACCGTCTTTGACACCGTCGAGCTGAATTCCTCCTTCTACCACCTGCCCAGACCCAAGACGGTCCAGAGCTGGCATGAGCGCACCCCACCTGGGTTTATCTTCGCCGTGAAGGGCAGCAGGTACATAAGCCACCGGCTCAAACTGACCGAAGCTGGCGAGGCGATGAAGCGCTTTACCGACAGCATAAAACCGCTTGCCGAAAAGACCGGCCCCATCCTGTGGCAACTTCCCCCCAGCTTTGCCTGCGATCAGCAGCGGCTCGCCTCATTCCTGGAGCTGAAGCCACCCGATCAGCGTTGGGCTTTGGAGTTTCGCCACGAGGGCTGGTTCTATCCCCAGGTCTACGAGCTGCTGGCGGCGCACAACTGTACACTGGTCTGGGCCGACACACCTGACTACCCCCTGGAGACCGTGGTCACTGCTGACTTCATCTACACACGCCTGCACGGCCACGAGAAGTTGTATGTTTCCAACTACAGCCATGAACAACTGGAAAGCTGGGCCGAGAGGCTGCTGGCTGCTGCCGGAGACGAACGCGACATATTTGTATACTTCGACAACGACGCGGAGGGGCATGCACCCAGAAATGCAATAACTATGCACCAGATGCTCACTCAGCGGTAGCTGCCCCTCGGTTATGTCCACCCAACCAACTACCGAATGGAAACGGCCCCGCCCTCAGCTTCCTGCTGACCTTGAGCTACCCAACTCTGGCAAGCACCGCTAACTCATCACATTTGCTGATAAATCCGCCACAAAGTCCATTTGCGTGGGATTTGGTTGACTACTTGCAGGCTTTCTGATACGATTTGGATGATATGAGTAACGGCAATGCTGACGGCCGAGTACTGGTATTGAATCAGAACTACGAACCGCTTAATATCTGCCGGTGGCAGCGGGCGGTATCGCTGGTCTATCTGGATAAGGCAGTGATAGTGGAAGCCGACTCGCGGATGCTCCACTCGCCGTCGGTCACTATGCGGATGCCGTCGGTGGTGCGACTGGTGCGCTACATTCGCCGGCCATTGCCCGATGTAAGGCTTTCTCGGCAGAGCCTGATGGAGCGGGATAACTACACCTGCCAGTACTGCGGCAAAAAAGGCCGAGACCTGACGGTTGATCACGTTATTCCCCGCGAGCGCGGTGGCCGCCACGAATGGAGTAATCTGGTGGCTTGCTGCAGGGACTGTAACAACCGCAAGGGCAATCGCACTCCGCGCGAGGTGGGTATGAGCCTGCTACAACTGCCCCAACAACCACACTTTATCCCCTACTTGAGTTTCTCGGTGATGCGCCAGGCGCTCGGGAACGAAGTCTGGCGCGACTACCTCGAACCGTTTGCTCCTCACCTGGTTCCCGAATAACGGCGAAGCCCAGCCCCGTAGGCAGTCGAGTTCTGCCAGCAAGGGCCTTAGCCAAATCCTGGATGGTGCAGCGGGCCAGCAGGCCAGGCAACACCACGTGGACCCCGTCTTGATAGCGGTAGAAGCGGTCCTCAACGAAACTGTCATCAGAAGTGTCTGGTCTGCTGCGGTAGTCCGCTGGCCGCTATGGTGTGAATAGATACAGCTTTACGTAAGCATCCCATACGGGTCGGCGCAGCAG
>JALGTY010000394.1 GCA_029821145.1 Candidatus Zipacnadia bacterium | reverse complement strand
GGCACATGCCTCTTGCCACAGGGCCAACCATCCCCTATCCTGTCCTCGGCGAGCCATCGGGCACCTCCTTTCAGTCAAAGCGTCATTTGACCTGGAGATGCTACTGGCTCGCCTCCCCTTTCGCCAAATTACAGAACCTTACGGACACAACCTTCCCCGATAGCTCAATTGGTAGAGCGAGTGGCTGTTAACCACTAGGTTCGAGGTTCGAGTCCTCGTCGGGAGCCAGACAGAATCCCGCGAAATTGAACGCGCTCGCGGGTTAACGATAGCGACAGGAGAGGCGACCGCCGACCAGCGGCCGCTTCTCCTGTTCTGCTTTGAACTTACGCCGCGCCCCACATCCGCCCGATTTTCTCTGTTCGCAAACCGAGAATCGGGCCGCCAGATGCAACCCCTCCGATCTCGTCCTTCCCCCGCCGAGAAAGCCCCAAACCTCTCTGATTCTCTGTCCCCAAGCCCGAAGTGGTTAACGCTAAAAACCCCTTTGGGCCGCCGAATGCAACCCCCTTCGCAGGATCGGGACACGGACGCATTCCCGAGGGCAAGCCGACAAAGCCATGCCCTGAGCTCCTAAAAGGGGCTTCCTCGCGGCAAAACATCTCTGTGCCATCAAGCGCGCAGGTTGCGCTCATTTGTCCACACACAACGCGGAAGATTCGGGAAGAGCGAACATTCGCCGCACATCAGGCTCCTGTCCTGTATGACCGGCCGCATGACTCGATTCAAACCTCGGTGGCCTCATCAGATGCGCCCCCACTTACCTTTTCCCATGGCCGACCGTCGAGCGCTCGTTCGATCTCGCGCATCTCGTCCGCAAAATAGGCATCCAGTGGGGGCAAGTGGTGGTTGAGAAGGCGCTTGATGGCCCCAACCGTTCCCGGACAGCACTTGGCCGCCTCGGCAGCCATCATCTCAGCGGCGAGGTCGAGCTCCTCGTCAGGCGTAAGCCGATCCACCAACCCAAGTTCAAGGGCCTCTTCCGCGGCGATCTCGCGGACTCGCATTACGAGTGACGCGGCGCCTCCGAAGCCGACGTAGGCCGGAAGCATGTACAGGAGCCCCGCCCCGGGCGGAACGCCGAGTTCGTGGCAGCGGTTGTAGAAGACGGTATCGCCGGACGCGAGACGGTATTCGCACGCAAGACCCACCCCAAGGAAGGGGAACACCACTTGGCCACGGAATGTCATGATGACGGGTTTCGGCATACGCCTGAGCCACCCGATGAGTTTGCCGAATACGCTCTCCTCGCGGTCGAGCGCCACCTTCGTCATCGGATCGGGGAACCAGTTGCTCTTGAGGCGCTGGCCGTTCAGAGATCCCACGCGTTGCCAAAGTCGGTTGCACCGCTCAGGCGAGAAACACCGGGTAGTCGTTATGCACAGGACAGCTCTTGCCGACGAGCCTTGAAGGTCGTCGAGGAGGCATTGAAACGCTTCGATGCCCTTCAGTTCCTCACCTACCGATAGTATGTCGTCGGTGAGTCGAATGATGGCGATGCCGGCTTCCTCCTCGAGATGAAGGAAGGGCTCAAGCACCGCAAGGGCTTTCTCGGTTTTCATCACACACCTCCTGCACCGGCTCCAGCGCGTTCAGAGGCGGCCGGTTTTCCGCCAGTAGGCATACTCGAAGGGCCATTCGTCTTTCCGGGAGATCACCAGATGCTTCATGCGTTCGGCGAAGGCGGTTTTCTCCCGCTCCTGATCCAGAAACGCGGGACGTTCCCGAATGTCTGCGACCAAGTCCGCTCCCAACCGCTGTGCGGACTCCATTACAGCGGCCACGCGCGCCGGGTCTGCAAGCTGCGCGGTCTGCGCTCCAACGCTACCCTCGGTCCAACAGCCAATCGCCCGAAGGAACCGCAGTAGGTATTTCTCGACCTCCGCCTCTCCGCCACCCCCGGAGGTCACGACGGCCGCGCCGTACTTGTCGTTCAGCGCCTGGCAGTGCAGCAGGCCGCAGCAGCGGTCCATGAAAGCCTTCATTTGCGCAGAGACGTTGAAGATGTGGTTGGGACTGGCAAGGACCGCGGCATCGGCCTTCAGCATGGCGTTTCGGATCGCCTGGAAATCGTCCTTGATGGCGCATTCGCCCGTCTTGTGGCATACGTTGCAGCCGCGGCATGGGTGAACGTCCATGTTGGCTAACGAGAATGTCTCCACGTCCGCCCCGGCATTCTCTGCCCCGTCGAGGACGGCGCGAAGCAACGTGCCCGTATTTCCGGCCATTCCGTGAGGGCTGCCGTTCACCGCGATAATCTGCATAGCGTTTTCTCCTGTGTTTTCGGCGCTGAGAACGATGCGGATGCGTTTCAGCACGTCCGGCGATTCGATTTCATCCGACACGCCTCACGTCACCTCCTCGCATGGCAGCAGGAACGCCTTGACGCCTTCGGCCGCAAGACGCTCCCGAAGTTCCCGGATGCAGTTCAGCATCTTCTCGGCCGTCTCATCTTCTGTTACGGTGGCAATCACGTTATTGGCCTTCGGCCAGACGTGTGTGCCCAGGTGCGGACCGCTGGCCCGGCCCTTGCCGTAGACCTTGGTCCACTTGGTAAAGCCCTCCACGCCGTTTTCCTGCAAGACCTTCTCGACTTCGTCGTCGAGCGCTTCGTTGTAGGTGATCAGAACCAGTTTCATGTCTTGCTCCTCATCGGTGATTGCGCGGCTTCACGTGGCTTTCGAAGATGCTGTAGATCGTAGGCACGAGGACCAGCGTCACCAGGGTGGAAACCATGAGTCCGCCGAGGATCGTAACGCCCAGCGGGTTCCAGACCTCCGATCCCTGACCGGTCTTAAAGGCCATCGGCATGAGGGCAACGATAGTGGTTATGGCGGTCATCAACACCGGGCGCAGGCGCGCCCGGCCCGCCTCCTGGACGGCTTCGATCATGCCCCGGCCCCGAGCGCGCAGGATGTTGATGTAGTCCACCAGGACGATAGCGTTGTTCACGACGATGCCGACCAGCAGGAGCATCCCGAGGAATACAATGATATTCAGGCTGTACCCGAACAGCGCAAGGAACCAGATCACACCAATGAACGCGAACGGCAGCGAGAACATGA
>JALGTY010000393.1 GCA_029821145.1 Candidatus Zipacnadia bacterium | reverse complement strand
CATCGCCGGGCGTTGGCCCTCAATGCCCATCATCAACGGGACATTGGGGCCAGTTATGTCAGTATCCAACAGGCCGACGGCGAAACCCTCACTGGCCAGCTTGTTGGCGACAGCCGTGGCCAGAGTGGTCTTCCCCACTCCCCCCTTGCCGCTGATTACTGCGATTGTGTGCTCAATCTGCGCCAGTCGCTGAGCAATTACCTGATCTTGCTCCGCCATTTGCTGCCGGCGCTGGGCCATATCGGGGGTCTGCTGGTGGGTTTGCTTGCCATTATTCATAGTTGCTCCTTGGAAAGATGCGGTGCCGTCGTTGGCGTGGATTATGAGTCTTCCGGCGGGTGCAGGCGGCGACCACGGGTCTGCGCCGCCTCTTCTGCAACCTGCTCCTGCCAGCCGACCCGCACACCCTCGCGGTAATCAAATCTGGGTACGAAGGGCTTGATATCCAAGAGCGGCGTGCCATCCAAGATATCAACATCCTCAACAATAAGAGCATTGCCCTGCCGCTCAACCAGTCGGACTACGCTGAAGCCAATCGGATTGGGCCGATGCGGGGCCCGAGTAGCAAAAACACCGTGCTCCACGTCTTCCAGGTAGGGCTGTAGCGTCAACTGCGCAGGCTTTGCCCGGTGGAAGTAATAAATCAGGTAGATATGCGAGAAACCTTCCAGGTCGCGCAGCCCCGCTTCGTATTCGGGGAGTATTTCCACCCGCGCCTCACATCCGTCGGTGTAGACGGGCTGAATCGGCGTCGCCGCGGGATCGGTATACGGGCTGCGCACGTAGCCGATCACGCGCATTACGAACTCCTGCGGGGTATTGCTGGTTGCATTCGTGCCCATAAGCCGATCTGACTCCTGCGCCTGGTCATACTCCGTATCTGCGTCTAACGATTCTCCTTGATCGTCTCCAGCAGGACTTCGACGTTCTCGACGGGCGTACCCGGGACGAAGTAGTTGGAAGTCCCCACGATTATGCCATAGCTGCGCTTGGCCTCTTCCAGAGCCGACAGGGCCTCGTCAATGATCTCTTCACGCGAGCCCAGGTGCACGGTATGTGAGCTTATGTTGCCGATGAGCGTCAATTCCGGGAAGCGCTCGCGCAGTTTGCCTAGGTCCATGCCGGCGCGCCCATCAATCTCGTAGTAGCCGTCAAGCCCCGAGGCGCCGAACAGGTCATCGGCCACCGGCCACAGGTTCCCATCGCTGGCGAAAAGCACGTAGACACCGCAGTCGTGCGCAATCTGAGTGGTCTGGACCAGGCGGGGAAGCGTAATCTCGTGAAAGAGCTGGGGCGAGTACATCGGGCCGTCATTGCCGGCGAAGTCGTTGCCCACAAATTGAAAGCGGAAGCCGAGTTCGGCGAGGAACGGAATAATACGGCGGTTGCGCTCGACCCCGACATCCATATAGCGCCCGACCAACTCGGGGCGCAGCGCAACTGCTTCAAGCCACACCGCACTATGCGGGAAGCCGACCGAGCCGCCGCCGACCTTCAGCACATATTCGTCACCAAGCATCTCTTGGGCCGCTAGTTCAGCGCTCAAGCCGTCTGCGCTAGGTGCGAAGTCTTCCACAGTGCGTTCCATCGCGGCTACTTCCCGCTCCAGATCCTCGAGGCTGGCCGCTTGCTTCCGAATGTAGTCCACGACAACAGACTGCTCGCTGCCCGGGTCGTAGCGCAAGATCTTCCAGTCTTCCTCCGGACCGTCTTCGTACATGAAGGTGTTCTCATCAATTCGCCTGGTAGGTTTGCGATTGTAGCGCCAATAAGAGCAGCGGATGATGTCATGCTCGCAGAAGCGGGCGATATCCAGCGCGTCCTGGCGGGAACGCTCGATATACTCCGCGTGGGCCTCTTCCCCCTGCCACCAGGCCACCGCCTCCCGCCACCTCTGGATACCCCCGCCTACGAAGGCCTCGCGCCCTAACAGCACCGAAGCAATCTCGCTGCTGAAGCCGAGGTGGTGAATCGGGACCTTGTCGGTTTCCTGCTTGTTGAACGCGGCCTCGACTCGTTCCCGCGAAGTCATAGCAATTTAGTATTCATTCCCGTTTTGTGGTTAAGCCCGCTGCCCAGGTGGTCTTCCCCAACCTAGATCTCCGCTATTGTTATGGCATTCGAGGGGCAAGCTTGGCTACAGTCACCACACGCCTGGCACAAGTCCGCGTGCAGAATCATCGGCGCATCATAAGGTTCTTCCTGGCGCATAATCTTCTTAGGACATGCCGAAGCCGCTACGCAAATGCCGTCATCAGGAGCACATCTACCTGGCAGGCACTTGCTATAGTCTATTAGGGCCTTCGGTTTGGGCATGATAGTATTGGCACCAATCAGTGCAATTGAATATGCGGTCTCCTGCTATCTCCCGTGTGTAGGAATTGCTTCATCGGCTTTCGGATTCTATGAGTAGATAATCGTCCAGCTCATACATACGTACGTTGCCGAATCCATGCTCTAGTAGTAGCTCCACCCACTCTTCGCGCGAGATCGCCAGGAAGCAGTGAAAGCCGTGGCTCAGGAACCCTTGCAAACCGACCAAAAAGTCTATACACAGGAACCTGCCGGCAGGCTTCAGCAACCTATGAATGGCCTCCAGACATTCAGCCTGGTTCCGCATACAATGCACTGCTTGGCTGGAGACTACATAGTCAAAGCTGTTGTCTGGTTCGGCAAGCTCCCCGATATCAGCATGCCGGAATTCGACATTCCCCCCTTGTGCGGTTGCTTGCTCCTGGGCCTTCTGAATGCTATCCTTGGAATAATCAAAGCAAGCCGAGTCAATCCCCAATATACGAAAGCCTTGCTGGGCTAGCTTGAAGGCCAAAAATCCTTGTCCCGTGCCTACGTCAAGGACATGACTATTGGCAGGTACGCCCTCCAGCAGCGACAGCATCTTCTCAGCTGCACGTTCCTTAGTGTCTGACTCAGAGTGGCTCTCCCGCTCAATGCGGCGACGCGCGCGCCGGCCATGCCAGGTTATAGCCCATTTGCCGCCCGGGCTATCCAGCTTAATGAATCCTCTCTCCAGGAGACTCGACAGCACGACATCCACATCGGTGGCGGC
>JALGTY010000392.1 GCA_029821145.1 Candidatus Zipacnadia bacterium | reverse complement strand
AGTGCACGAATTCTGGGGCGCAGACGAGCAGCCCAAGATCGCAAGCATCGAGCCGATGCAGATGGTCACTGCCGACGTGATGGACGCAGGTGTACAGATCAACCTCGCCGACGGCACCAAGGACCTGTTCGTAAGCTGCTTTGATCCCCAGACCGAGAATGTCACCTTGTGCGTGGGAGCGGGCGTGCCGGTCCAGGTGCGCGGCAGGGCCGTGCACGTGCGCACCGCCCCCGACGGCGCCATCACGCGCGCCTTCGGAGTAGGACTGGCCGAGCTGGAGGCTGGCGACCTCAGTATCACCGACAACATCGCGGCCTACACCGGCGTCATAAGCGACACCCAGCGCAAGGAGACCGGAGACGAACTCGACGCCCTGCAGACCACCGCGCAACTGCCCGCTGATGGCAGCCTCGACGGTGCGTCGGTGATCCTGCGTTACGGCGACAAGCTGGTGCAGACCTTCCTGATAGACCACATTGAAGCGCGCCCCGAAGGCGGCTCACTGATCGTGCTGCAGAACGATGCAGGCATCACGATTGAAGACGAAGGCAAGCTGACCAAGCTGCACTACTTCCCCGGCTGGGGCATCCCCGGACAGTGCAAGTTCACCATCGTCAACACGCTCCTGGCCGAGCAGGGAGAAGATGGGCAGTACCGCGTGCAGAACCATCCCAAGTCCGAATGGCCCGACGCTGTGGAAAAAGACATCTACCCGTGAGCGGGGCGGCGCATCGTGAAGGCAACGGCCTCGGGCTGCCCTTCGACAGGCTTCCACCTTCGCCAAGGCTACGGGGGCAAGGACATTCACCAAAGTGCACACATTAGTTGTGGGACCCTACGGGGGAGCTGCCCGGGCGAAGAATGACCTGGCGCACATTGGCGAAATAGTACGCGATATTGAGCCTCTCGGGCGACAGTTTGAGCTTCGATTCACCTTCCGGCAGGTCCACGGTGCCGAGCTTGACTGCGACGAAATCCGTGTCGCCGGCGGTTGCAGGCACCTTGCCCCGCAGCTTCTGACCGGCGACATCCACGAGAAATGTGCCGCCGGCGTACAGCTTCGGACAGGCCATTTCGACGGCGATGCTACATCTCATCGGCTGCGGCGCTGCGATGATCCATTCGGCCTTCTGCTCCGGCTGCCACGAGCTGCTGAAGACAGGCTGTGTGTCAGCGACGCCCACAGGCGCAGGGCTTCGTTGCCTTCCCTCGACTCGTAGCGGGGAGCCCTTGAAGCCGAAGCCTCTTGTCAGCGCGCTGTCGGGCGTGAGGCTTGTCGGCTTCGTCCTGGCGAGCTTGATGACCGCAGGCGGCGATGGCTTTGGCAGCGTTCGGAACATCTCATCGCTGTCGAAAACCATCTCGATTACGTTCGCGAATGGGTCAGGAGGCGAAGCGGGCAGGCCGCAGATGACCGTCGCATCGCCATCGGTCTCGATGCGCAGCTTTGTGTTTGTCTTGAGCATCCGCGCGCGCAGTGGGGCCTTCTTCAAGTTCTGCAGCTCGACGCGGTCAGTCTCAGGCCAGCGCAGGAGATGCAGGAAGACGCGCTCGGCCTTGCGGGTATAGAGCATATCCTCGGATTCATCGCCCAGCGGACAGCCCTGCGTCTCATAGATGGCCTTGCCATGCTCCTGCAGCCAGTCGCCGACATCGGCGAGCCGCTGCACCCACTCATCCGGCAGCGTCCCGTCCGGCTTCGGGCCGACATTGAGCAGGTAGTTGCCATTGGCGGCGGCCATGCGGATCATGGAGTGGAGTAGATGTGGCGACGAGTATAGCTGCGGTTCTTTCTGGAAGCCCCACGCACCGCGCGCCACTGACTGACAGGCCTCGACCATGTATCCGGCGACAGCAGGCAGAGCGGAGAGGCTGCGCTCTGGCGTGAAGTAGTCACCATAGCCGGCGCGGTCGTTGACTACTGCGCCCGGCTGGTGTTGCCTGATGAGGTCGTACACCTGCCGCCCCCGCCATTGCTTCTGTGTCCGCTGCACCCCATCAAAGAAGAATCCGTCAATGCGACCATAGTTCGTGCACAATTCCTCGACCTGGCCAATGTAGTAGTCGAGAAACCTGGGCCAGTCGGGATCATCGCCGTCCCGGTCGCAGTCGAGGTCCTTGAAGATGCCCTTGCGGTGGACGTAGTTGGGATGGTGCCAATCGGGTTGGGAATAGTAGAGAATGATCCGCATCCCGTCGCGCTGGCAAGCGTTTATGAGTTCGCCGATGAGGTCGCGCTTGAATGGCGTGTTAGTGATCTTATAGTCGGTCAGCCTGGAGTCGAAGAGACAGAAGCCGTCGTGGTGCTTGGCGGTGACGGTGATATACCGGCAGCCTGCGCGCCGGGCGGTTCTGACCCATTCATCTGCGTCAAAGCGCTTGGGATTGAAGCGGCGGGCGAGCTTCTCATACTCCTCGCGCGGGATGTTCTCATGATACTGCACCCACTCGCCGCGGCCGAGCAGGGCGTAGATGCCGAAATGGACGAACATCCCGAAACGGGCCTCTGGGAACCACTTTAGCTGCGGGTCGAGCTTCGGTTTGACAATCATCACTGAACGTCCTTTCGGTGCGGGCTGCCTGCGATAGCGCTCTACAGCGCCGCCGGCGGAGACAACAAGATCAGAAACAACTGCCAGAACATACGGGAATGATGGCCTGAGTAGGAGGAGAAGTCAAGGCTATCACTGAAAGCCCACGCACTGCTACACCCCGCCTCACCAAAGTGCACACATCAGCTTTGGGACCCTACGCCTGCGGCTGCCCGATCCATTCAGCGCGTGTAGCCGGCCAGGTGCGGGATCGCCAACTTGTCGCCGGGCGCTGCGATGACGACTGCATAGCGCGGCAGCGGATCGTTGTCGGCGGTCGGGAAGTCGTTCATCGTCAGTGCCGCCATCCCTGCGCGGTCAAGCGTCCAGGTCTTCCCGTCCATGGCCGCGACACGGCCGACCGGCTCGCGCCGCGCATTGAGCATCATCATCCCGGGTTGCGCGTGGCGGCCGGCAAAGTTGGAAATCATCTGGCTCTTGTCCGACATAACCTGTTTGACGGACCCGCCGGCGACGAGCAC
>JALGTY010000391.1 GCA_029821145.1 Candidatus Zipacnadia bacterium | reverse complement strand
CGAGCTGACTTTCACGCTTTGGAGTTTCTTGTCGGGCCGCACCAGGGCAGTGGCAACGATCAGGCCGGTCAGTTCGTCAACAGCATAGATGCTCTTCTTCAAGTTGGTATCGCGTTCAATGCCGCTGTAGTCGGCATGTGCCACAACAGCTTCCACGATCTCTTCCGGCCAGCCTCGCTCGCGAAGGATCGCAGCGCCTTTGAACGGATGGTCGGCGGGATCCGGGTACATCTCGTAGTCGAAGTCGTGCAGCAGCCCCACCATCCCCCATATCTCCTCGTCCTCACCAAACTGCCGCGCATAGGCCCGCATGGCGGCTTCCACGGCCAGCGCATGTTTGACCAGGTTGGGATTTTTCGTAAATTCCGTAAGCAGTTGCATTGCATCATCGCGTGTCATACTATCGCCTCCGGTGAGTATGGATCGCCCTGAGCAGGTCTATCGTCCGTCCCTGTTGAATTTCGAGAGTGTCCATGCCGATTCCTGCAGACTCACCAAGAGCTGGTTTGCGTCCTCACATACTCGCAGTGAGCTTCTTGCTGCTCTACTGCATCGGCGTCAATTTCCAGTTTCTGCTCGGCCGGATGCCATATCAGGACGACGCCGGCCGCGAGACCATCCCGCAGATGCGCCACTACGGCCAGTGGCTCAGGCAGGGACGCCTCCCGCTTTGGAACAACGACCTGGGCAGTGGCTACTACCAGCACGCCAGCGGCCAGTCGGCGATGTTCTATCCCCCGAATCTCATTCTCTATCGCCTGCTCGATTGGTCCACCGCATACCGCGCTTCCCTGATCCTGCACACCTTCGCCGCGTGTTTCTGGCTGTACTTGCTCGGCCTCGCGCTGGGCCTGCGCAAGTTGCCGTCTGTATTTCTGGCTCTTTGCATCGGCGGTGGCGGAGTAATCGCCGCCCACCAGATTCACATCAACATCGTCATGGGCATCAGCCACGCCTTTGCGATACTCTGGGTGGCTACCCAATGGCTGCGCCGGGACCGGCCATGGCCCTGGGCACTCGCCGGCGCGGTCATCCTGGGCCTTAGCCTCCTCGGCGGCCAGCCTCAGTACGTATCGCTCGCCCTCCTGATGGTTATCATCTATGCCCTGGTGGCATGGCGCACTGCCAATTCAGCCCTATGCGGGATCGGTAGCATCTTGGGAAGGGGAGCCTTGGTCCTGGTGGGCGGGATACTGCTCGGCGCGGTACAGGTCGTGCCCTTGTATTACTATTCCAGGATGTTTCCCCGCCCTGAGCCTGCAGGCCATTATGAGTTTGTCACCTCCGGGAGTTTTCAGTGGGCCGACTTCTCCCGGTTCATCCTCCCCGCAGCCGGGCTCAAAACCCAAATGGGGACGGCGTATTGGGAGAGCCTCGGGTATGTCGGCACTGCGGCAATTCTATTGGCTGTATTGGGTCTGCTGACGCCGCGCAAATGGAACCTGCGCATGCGCTATGCTGTGGCGCTGATTGTGATCGGCACGCTGCTGATGCTGGGGTCAAACACGCCGCTTTACCATTTTCTAGCGCATATTCCGCCATTCTCGATCTTCCGCGTGCCGGCCCGCTACGTGTTACTGCTCGCCTTGGGTCTGGTGCTCCTTGCCGCCGACTACATGCAATTTCTGATGAAAAGCCCCGCAATGCCATCCAGCCGCGTCAGAACAGGCGCGACAATAACGGCGGTGGCGTTCCTGACGGCATTTGCTCTCGTGCACTTCCTGCGTTCGTATCCGCCGATGTGGCTCCGCGTGACTGTCGGCGATGTTCTTCGCTTGTTTCCGGCAATCTGGCTGGAAGCAGCTCTGACCGGCCTGGTATTGGCTGCGATCACCCCATTCATTCTCATCAGAAAGCAGAACAGTACAAGAATTGCCTCGGCCGCCATTCTGTGCACGCTCCCGCAACTGGCTCTCCTGTGGCTCATGCTCAACCCCACTGTGCCGATGGAGTTCTGGATCGATCCGCCACCAGCCGCCCGCCTCTGTCTCAGCCGCACTACACACACCGGCGAAAAGGTCGCTTGCCTGGAGCCTGCCAGTCCTACCTACCCGCCGGTTGACACGCCGCGCACTCAGGTAGCGGACTGGCGCGACCGTTTAGCCGCCAATACTTGCTCGGTCTATGGCGTGCCCAGCGCCTTGGTCGGAGACGCCATCTTGCCGGCGGCTGCCATGCACACTGACATACAACTCCGCCGCAATGTATCTGATCCATACCGACTGGCCGACTTCTGCACCCGCCTGGGGATCAAGTGGATTACTATGTCACCGCAGCATCTTGGCCCGCCGTGGATACAGCCCGACCCCTCGCGGCCTTATCTCTACGAGAATCCTGACGCCATCGGCTCGTTCTTTGTCTGTGAGGAGACGGTACTGGGCCCGGGGAACTTCCCGAGGCCTGCGCCAGTCGGCGGGCCTTATGAACTGCAACCCGTTGAATGTCGCATTGCGGGCCCGGGAGAATTCTTGCTCGATTTCACCGCGCCCCGGCGGGCGACATTATTCATTATGCAGAGCCACTACCCGGGGTGGCTTGCTACGGTTGACGGACAGCCGATTCCGCTACAGCTTGCCCACCCGGGCGGCTTCTTCATGCAGATGCCCGTCCCGGCAGGTACGCACCAAATGAGGCTGAGCTTCGAGCCGTGGGATTATGACATCGGCCTGGGGTTGAGCATTGCTGCCGCTGTATTGATGGCCATGCTTCTGGCCTTTTGGCTGTCTGCGCGGAGACGCCGGGCAGCCTGAATTGTGGCCCGCAAGCCCTTCAAGGGCCTTCGATACTCCAATCCGTACGAGTAAGTCCTGTGCACAGCAGGAATCTGTGCATTGGCTGAGGAACTGACGCAACAAGTGCGGCCTCATATTAAGAAGTCCGATTGAGCACACCGTTTGACACACATCAACCCGGCCTTCTGCGGATGTGTTCACTTGGAAGGAGATGGTGGCGAAGTGGCTGTACAGAGTGATGAGTTGCGTGGGTTGGAGTCGGCAATTTCAGATAGAACCGAGCGAGTCGTTGAAGCCGGTTTGATTAGACGCGTTGACAGGGTCCGGACAGGCCTTACTTT
>JALGTY010000390.1 GCA_029821145.1 Candidatus Zipacnadia bacterium | reverse complement strand
GGGTCTGGCCGGGAGCTTCTGGGCGATGGTGCCGGACGCGGAATATTGGCGCGAACTGGCTGACCGCTACCGGCCCCACATCCATCGCGGGATACTGGGTGACGGCGGCTGGCTCGAGCAAACTATGGCGTATCACATGTACGCTCACCGAAGAAGTGGAGGGCACGCGGATCGGCGAGATGCTTGACTGGATGGTCAAGGTGGTGACACCCAACGGCGGGATGCCCCGCTTCAATGACGGCGGGCAGTCCGACCCGGGAACAGGCTACTACAGGCTTCACCAGCTCGCCCGAATGCTGGGCAACCGCGAGTACGCCTTCGCCACGCGCAATACCAGGACCCCGCTGCGGTTGTGGGACGATGCGAGCTATGAGCCGAAAGAGCCGGACTTCACCAGCGTGCTACTGCCGGATAGTGGGATAGCAGTGATGCGGGATAGCTGGGAGGAGACTTCGGCTTACGCGGCGCTGGACTTCGGTCCCCACGGCGGCGGTCACGGGCACTGTGACAAGGGCAATTTTGTGCTCTATGCAGACGGCGAGGCATGGGTGATCGATTCGCGGTACGGATGGAAGAAAGCTGAAGATCATAACACCATCGTCGTTGACGGAGAGAATCAGCAGAAGGGGCGAGGGACGCTGCTGAAATGGGAGACCGACGATGACCACGACGCAGTGGCCGTGTATCACGACCTGTACCCGGCGGTGAGACATTACCGGTCCATGTACCATGAGCGCGGCGGGCCATTCGTGGTGGTTGACCGGATGGTGCCGAATGATGAGGCTGAGCACAGCTATGAATCGAGGCTGTACATCTTAGGAGAGACGGCGCGTGAGGGCGACTGCTACGTCACGGCACGAGGAGATAAGGGGATCGCCGTAAGGATCGGCCCCGGCCAATGGAGTGCAGGGGAAGTGGCCGACGCGGATTTTCAGTATCGCTCAGACTGCCGCAAGCCGGAGAGATTCCCGGTATATGTGGTGAGATGGGATTGCGAGGGGGCCGGCGAGCAGTGGCTGGTGACGGTGCTGGTGCCATACACGGGTCAGAAGGCGGAGGTAGGGGAGGTATCTGTGGAGCCGCAGGGAACAGTCAGCATAGTGAGCTTTGCGCTCAATGGTGAGGAAAAGCGCTACGCAGTGCCGACGCCAGCGGGGGCGGGCGGGTAACCGGGCCACAGGCGGGTCTGCTTGACCTGTGTGTGCGTCAAGTCCTATAATGCCAGGACGCCGAGCGCAAAGCAACCAAACGGTGTCTGGGCTGTCTCACAGACTGTACCGGATTGGTAAATGAGCCGCTAGTGTGTGCTGTGAAGCACGATGATCTGCACAAGGGAGCTATGGCAATGAGATTTCGGATGAGAGACGGTATGTACCTGTTGGTCGGGATAGCATTCAGCGGCCTGCTGTTGATGACGGGCTGCAGTGGTAGCGACGACAGCTCGGTATTTTTGAATGTGTCACTGCGGGCCTCGTGGGGGGGCGAAAGCCGGCTTGCCTTGACCTCGTGGGGCGCCAATGAAATACGCTACGTATATTCTGTCCACGAGAACGGCGGAGGCCCGAGGCTGCTGACGTGGTCGGACAATGATGAGGACTGGAGCGATGAGGGCGGCAAACACCCGGCATACCGTCCCGATGATTCGCAGGCAATCGCCATAGCCGCGCGCCGGGGCAGCAAGGACGGCATCTATCTGATTGATGCCAATGACGGCGACCGGCTGCAACCCGCTACGCTGATTACAGAGCCGGCAGCGGACGGTGCCGACAGCATGCCCTCGTGGAAACCCGATTCGTCAACGCTGGTCTTCGTAACCACCGAGTACAACGGGACGATGGACCTGGCAACCGTGGCGGCCGATGGCACTGGCCGCGCAGCGCTGGTACAGGAGGCCGGCGTTGATCTGATGTGGCCGGTCTATACGCCGGACGGGGGAAGTATAATCTATGAGCGGCGGGCAAAGAATACAGACCAGTCGGATATCTATATCTATGATATCGCCACCGCCACTGCAACGCCCCTTTTGGCCTCCACATTTGACGAAGGTGCACCAGCAGTGTCGCCGGACGGCACCACAATATTGTTCCACTCCGACCGCAGCGGCAGCAAATATGACCTGTGGGCCATGGACATTGACGGCACCAACGTCCGAGCCGTTACCCAGACCTCCCGCAGCGACGGCCACCCGATATGGGCGCCCGACGGTGCGCATGTCGCTTTCGTCCGCGACCGCGAGTTGTGGACGATGGTGTGGACCAATGTCGAAGCTGACCGTGACTACACACGCCTGACCCGGCGATATCGGTAGGGCAACAGGAGTTGGGGCCAACACACCGAATCTGTCGGGCTCTAGAAAGCTCCACTCACTCCTCTGGAGTGAGTGTCCGATGCGAGAGACATATAAAAGAGGGCGAAGGTCAATAAGGAGGCAAGTGTCTCGACTGACCTTCGCCTTTTTGTTTGTCAAGTAGGCTGAAGGATCAGAGGGGAGACCGATGGAACTCGTAGATACACATTGTCACTTCAATCTTCCGCCATTCGCCGCCGACTACCCTGAGGCCGTCCGGCGAGCCATGGACGCCGGCATTAGCGCTATGGTGGTGGTTGGCTGCGATGTCGGTTCGAGCCGGCTGGCGGTGGAGATGGCGGACAAATATGACTGCCTGTGGGCAGCAGTCGGCATACACCCCTGCGATGCGCAGGACGCGACAGCCGAGCCGCTGGAACAGATCGGCGAGCTGGCCCAGCACCCGCGAGTGGTGGCGATAGGTGAAAGCGGGCTGGATTTCGTCTGCGATGGCCCGTCGCGCCAGGTGCAACGCACAGCGTTCGAAGAGTTCATTAACATGGCCGCGGACCTCGACAAAGCTTTCATCATTCACAGCCGCAAGGGCGAAACGAACACGGAGGTGCTGGAGCTTCTGGAGCGAACCAAGTCCCCACAGCAGAGGGTCGTGCGGCACTGCTTCACGGAGGACAGCGAACTGCTCAACGACTACCTTGCACAAGGATGCTACATCAGCATCGCCGGGAACGTAACGTATCCGGGGAACCAGGAGTTGCGGGATGCGATCAAAGCCGCTCCGGCCGACAAGATCGTGCTGGAGACCGACTGCCCGGGGCTGCCGCCACAAAGCCACAGAGGGAAACGCAATGAGCCGGCGCTGATGGTCGAAACGGCGGCAAAGATCGCACAAGTGCGGGGCGTCAGTGTCGAAGAGA
>JALGTY010000389.1 GCA_029821145.1 Candidatus Zipacnadia bacterium | reverse complement strand
CAGCCTCGCGCCGCTGGCCAGTGCGATATCCAACTCCTGATGCGTGTGCGCCTCCACCAGAGCGGCCATGCCCAGCTCGTGCGTGAGGTCCAGCATCGCCTGCAGCGTCGGCGGATCAAGAGCCGCCACTATCAGCAGAGCCGCGTCAGCACCAGCCGCACGTGCTTCGTAGATCTGATACTCGGAGATTATGAAATCCTTCCGCAATAGAGGCACAGTGACGGCATCTCGCGCCTGTCTGAGGTCCTCGATGCTCCCGCCGAAATAGTCCTCGTCAGTAAGCACGCTGATAGCTGCCGCGCCGTTTCGCTCATAGTCCGCTGCCAGCGCAGACACGTCCAGTTTCGCATTGATGGCACCTTGCGACGGGCTAGCCCGCTTTATCTCTGCGATGACCTGCACCGTATCATCCTGCAGAGCGGCGATGAAGTCTCGTGGCGGTGGCGCGGCGTGAGCCGCATCGCGCATACAGGCCGACGAGTCCGCAGTTATGAGCCCGTTCAAGTGGCGCTGCTTGTTGCGCACAATCTCGGTAAGTATTGACATGTCAGTCCGCCTCCGGGCTTTCACCTGATGCCCCGCGCAGACATTCCAGGACGCGTCGTGCCGCACCGCTGTCTATGCTCTCGGCCGCCATTGCGATACCCGAGGCAATGTCATCGGCCTTTGCACCCACGTATATCGCCGCGCCGGCATTGTATAGCACAATGTCGCGACCAGGGCCGGTCTCGCCATCGAGCAGATTCTCGATGATCTGCGCGTTGGTCTGCGGGCTGCCGCCGGCGATGTCCTCAGGTGCAGCTCGCTCAAAGCCGAAATCCGCTGCATCCAGTTGATACGTTTGCACCTCGCCATCAGAAAGCTCCGACACCTGCGTCGGGCCGATTGTGGCAAGTTCGTCTATGCCTTCCAGACCATGGACTATCAGGGCATGAACCGAGCCCAACCGGCCCAGTGTCTCTGCCAGTGTCTGCGTAAGGTCAGGGGCAAAGACTCCGAGCAGTTGCCGCGAGGCGCCGGCTGGATTGGTGAGCGGGCCGAGTATGTTGAATACCGTGCGAATTCCCAGCGCCCGACGCGGCCCGATAGCGTACTTCATCGCCGGATGCAAGTTGGGTGCAAAGAGAAATCCGAGGCCACAATTGTCAATCGCGTCGGCCGCCTGCTCAGGCGACTGATCAATATCAACACCCAGCGCCGCCAGTACGTCGGCACTGCCGCACTCGCTGGATACAGAGCGATTGCCGTGCTTGGCGATCTTGACGCCCGCGCCGGCAGCTACTAGAGCGGCGGCAGTCGAGATGTTGAAGGTTTGCAGCTTGTCGCCGCCGGTGCCGCAGGTGTCCACCAAATCGGCGCTCTTCGGGCGTATCGGAACGCAGGCCGCACGCATACAACGGGCAAAGCCCTCGATCTGTTCGGGTCTCTCGCCCCGAATTCGCATCGCCACCAGGAAAGCGCCGATTTCGGCCTCGGATGCCTCCCCGGTCATAATGTGCGTCATCGCCGCCTCGGCCTCATCAGCAGTTATGTCGCGGCCCTTAATCAGCTTTGTCAGTGTCTCTTTGAGCATTGTCTCAGCGCCTCCTCAACATGGCTCCAGAACGTCACGGGCAACGGTTACTCCTGTCTTGTCCAGGAAATTTGCCAGCAGCCTCTTGCCGTGCTCGGTCATGATCGATTCGGGGTGAAACTGAACTCCCTCAATGGGGTGCTGCGCGTGGCGCACGCCCATTATCTCGTCCATGTCGGTGTGGGCAGAGAGTTCCAGGCAATCGGGCATACTGTCCGGCTCTATGACCAGGGAGTGATACCTGACGGCGGTGAAGGGACTGGGAATGTCGCTGAAGAGGCCCATGCCATCATGGAATATCTCCGAGGTCTTGCCATGCATAAGGCGCGGTGCCCGGACGATACGGCCGCCAAAGACCTGGCCTATGCACTGATGCCCCAGACATACGCCCAGTATCGGCACCTGGCCGGCAGCCTCCTCTATAAGATCGCAGCAGATGCCGGCGTCCTCCGGCGTGCACGGCCCAGGAGAAATGACGATAGCCTGCGGCTCAGCCCCCAGGATCTCGTCAACCGATACCTTGTCATTGCGGTGGACGACAACCTGCGCCCCCAGTTCGGCGAGATACTGGTACAGGTTGTAAGTGAATGAATCGTAATTGTCTATCAAGACTATCATGTTCGCACCTCCGAACGAGAGTTGTCACAGTGTGTCCGTCGTCGGCCAGCCATCAGACGAACCCCCTCTCGGCCAAGCGCGCCGAATCAAGTAAAGCCCCTATCTTCAGCAACGTCTCCTCATACTCGTTCTCGGGCACCGAATCGGCAACAATGCCGCCGCCGGCCTGGAAATAGTAGGTGCCATTCTTGCCGATGATAGTGCGCAGGGTGATGCAGGTGTCCATGCTGCCGGAGAAGCTGAAGTAGCCTATCACGCCGGCATACGGTCCGCGGCGCACCGGTTCGAGTTCCTCGATGATTTCCATGGCGCGGATCTTCGGGGCCCCGCTGACAGTGCCGGCGGGGAACACGGCCCGCAGCAAGTCATACTGATCATAGTCATCGGCCAGCTCGCCGATAACATTGGTGACGATGTGCATGACATGACTGTAGAGCTCGACCTTCATGAGGAGGTCCACCTCTACGGTCCCCGGCTTGCAGACACGGCCGATGTCATTGCGGTGGAGGTCAACCAGCATAATGTGCTCGGCGCGCTCCTTTTCGTCGGCCAGGAGGTCTTCGGCGAGGCGCTTGTCCTCGGCGGGGTCCTTTCCGCGTCGCCGAGTGCCGGCAATAGGCCGGGTCACCACTTTTCCGTCCTCCTCGCGCACAAGCAACTCCGGGGAAGCGCCGATTATTTTCGTCTCGCCGAAGCTAAGATAGTACATGTAGGGCGAGGGGTTGATGACGCGTAAAGCGCGGTACAGATCAAACGGTGGCACCTGCAGCTCTGCAGAAAGCCGGTGCGATATCACCACCTGGATCACATCACCGGCCGCGATATATTCCTTGGCCTGCAGGACGGCATCGCGGTGCCGGCTCTTGGTCATCGTTGACTTCATCGCCGT
>JALGTY010000388.1 GCA_029821145.1 Candidatus Zipacnadia bacterium | reverse complement strand
CCGCCTCGCGGGTGGGAGGCGGTGATGGTGATCTCATCGCCCGGCGAGGCATTCACGAACCACTCCATCTGCTGGCCTCCACCACCGCCGCCCAGAGCTGCGAACTCATAGACCTGCGGGCGCGAGAATATCTCTGCGGCCTCCACGTTTTCCAGCTTCACCGACACCGGCTCGGCAGTGCGGCTGTCTATACCTGTTGACATGACGTTTGTGGCCAGGCGGCCAGTATTGGCGACATCGGCCCTGATGCGATAGACGCCTGCGCCCACGCCGGCGGCCTCCACGTTGGACAGGCAAATCTGCGAATGCCAGGAGGCGTGCTGCAGCAGGAACTGAGTGGTGTTGGCGGATATCTCGGCCATGTGGGGCGGATACGGATGGTGCGTGGCTGCAATCTTGATGCCGCCGACCTGCACCTTGCCGAGTTGCGGGTGGTCGCAATCCTGCCAGGGCACGAATACGTCCCGGCCTTCGTTTTCGTCGGCGAACTTCATGATCCGGCGCATGAAATCCCGCTGGCGGGTGTCTTCGTCGGCACTGAACTGTGCCTCGGAATCTATACCTGAGCTGCTGTAGCCGTTGCCGAGTTCGATGACGTACCAGGAAATGCCCAGTTCGAAATAGGCAAAGTCATTGGAGTTGCCGCGCAGGGTAATCGGCGCACGCCACGGCTCGCGGTAGTCGCGCACATTCATCAGCGGAAAGCCGGTCAGCTTTTCGCCCAGCTTGCCGATCTCGATCATCAAGCCGAGGTCGGCCTGATTCATATCGTTGTCAGGCGTGCTGGAGGGGCGCAGGACGGCCTGGGACCCGCAGTGGAAATCTATGCCGGCGAAGATGTTCTTGTGCTTCAGCATGAAAGTGCCGACCGCTTTCATTTCCGGCTGTGCGAAAGCGTGGTCGGCCTGGTCGGTGTTGAAGTCCCAGTTGGCCGGGTAGTTGCGGTTGAAGTCATAGCCCTTGACTGCTGAGACTATCGGGCCGCCATCGTAGTCGCGGACCGTGCCTTCCTGATACTGCTGATAGAACGGCCCTTCATCGCCCGGACGCCTGGGCACCATAATCCTGGGGTCTTCGGGGTCCTCAGTGAACGGGCCGGCGGGGTCCTCCCAGCGCATGTTCAGAATCAGGCCGTCGCCGTTGATGTCTTCCGGGACCAGGCCGTTTCTCTTCTCCAGAATCTCGTTGCGACTGCGAACCGTCCCGCAAGTGGTCATGGTGTATTCTACCGCGTCCGGGTTCACACGCGGCACGACGTAGAACGTCGTATCGGCGAGCATCGCACGCGCCTTGTCATCGGTGAGCAGAGTGTGGATCAGCCGCAGGGCCGCAGTCGTGCCGGCCATCTCCTGAGCGTGGACATTGGCCTGGACGTAGTACGCCGGCTTGTCCTCCGCTGGGCCGGTAGCCGGGTCGGTGAGTGTGGCTAGCCAGACTTCACGGCCCTCGGGCGTTTCGACCAGGCTTTCGACCTTGCAGATGTCCCCGGCCGCTGCCTCGCACGCCTTGAGAAACTCCACCATTTCGTCATACAGATAGAAGCTGTCAAATTTCACGTCAGGCACGGAATTCATGGCATTCTCCTTGTTGCTTTGGACGGTGTAGTACATCGGATACGGGCAACTATGCAGCAACATCCCCCGGCGCGCTAATCAAGCGAAGCCAGGCCCTCCTGGGGCATGACTTGCCGGGTCAGGTCCCTGTCCACCAGCACCTGCCCCGCCTTGGTGATCGTGATATGCCCGCTGACATCGCCAGTCGTGGCGAAACTTAGTATGACGGACTTATCAACGGTGTCGAAGATAACTGTCGCTCTGTTATCTGTCGTGGCGACCTGCGTATCGCTCATGGCTTCGAGCGTCTGGTCGCCGACCTGGATGAGATGCAGGAAGACATCTTCCTCGCGCGCAGTGCCGGGCTTGACTTCCATCCGCCAGCGGCCCATCAGCTCGGGAACTTGTTCGTACTCAATCGGCTTCAGACTGGGTATGCTCTTTCCAGTTTGCTTCGAGGGGCCGGTATCAATGGGGTAGTTCACGCCGTCGGCCAGGAATTCTTTGCCAGGGCCGCCAACCAGCTCAAGCACCGCGTCCTTGGGCAGTAGCGTGCGGCAGAAGATCCGACCCCGATCCTGGTCAGAGTGCCAGGTATTGCCCTCTACCGCCGGCTCAAGGGCATGGTGAAGCAGCCAGCGCTTGGCGTATTCGGCCTTCGTTGCAGTGACGCGGTCGAAGACGACAAAGTGATTGGATGGGATGAAGACGAACTGACGCACCATCAATTCGCACTTCTCTTCATTGTAAACGGGCGTGGCATCGCCGGCGACATAGGTGAACTGCGGGCTGGTCTCAAAGGCGATAACCTTGGAGCCGATGGCTTTATTCTGCCCACCGGCCTGCCCATAGACTTCGCCATTCCAATATCGGGAAGGTGGCTCACCAGGCATCTTGATGAGAATGCAGTTATGGGCCACAGTCTGAGCGTAATAGTTCTGCAAGTTGTCGGTGTTGCCTCTGCGGGTGCCGGTGTCCAGCGCCAGATGGCCCATTTTGTAGATGGTGAAATGAGTGGCGTCATAGTGCTTGTGCCCACTGAGTATCCCTCCGCAGGCGAACAGAGCGTAGGTATCCTCCTCGCCGCCGCCCGAGCGCATGAAGACCTGGCCCATGTTCTCGAAATGCCGCGCCGGAGGCAGTGCTCCAGGCTCCTGCGGACCGGACACTTTCTCCAGATTGGTCATCAGGAAAGGGTAAACCGACCAGCGGTTCACGATATAGCCCCCGCCGACTTCTTCCCGCACATACGCCGCCAGGGCGGCAAGGTCCGTATGCGACTCGGCGTATAAGTGCATGATATGTGACATGTGACCGTATAGCCCACCTGTGGGCATATTGTTGGTCAGATGATGGACATCACCATATCCGAATTCCAGGTTCCCAGGCAGCCAGTTCCAGAGCACGTAGTTGGACAGCATTGCGATGTGTGGCCAGTTGCCGGCGATGTCTTCACCGGTTGCTGACAGCCATGTATAGAGGAAATTCCATTCAGCCCAGGGATAGGCGGCAAATGAGTAAGTGATGGTA
>JALGTY010000387.1 GCA_029821145.1 Candidatus Zipacnadia bacterium | reverse complement strand
TCCGACCAGGCAGGCGGTGGATACGGAAGCCGCCCGCGATTTCTTCTATCACGAAGACGAAGAGATAGTAGTAGACGGCTCCGGTACTAGGGTACTTTGCCTTTGTGAAGTGGGCGTGTACCCACCTGCCGAGATAGCTAGCGTGAGCATCAACGGGATGCTGCTGGATGCCGACCATTGGCGATACTATCAATCGGCCAACAGCATCAAGCTGATCCCCAGGGCATCCGTGCGGAGCTTTATCGCCGGGGTCCAGAACGTGGCCATCGCCCTGGACTGGGGTTACGAGATGCCCCCTGGCGACATCGTGATGGCGCAGGCAAAGCTCGTCGCCGCCCAGCTCATCTCCGAGCTTAGCGCCGAAGCACAGGCCGTTCAGGCGCTCAGTATTGGCGACTACAGCGTCCGCTACAGCGCGGATGGCCGCTACGGAGCGGACATTTCCCGCCTGATCAGTTCGGCCAAGGAGACCATCCACAAATACCGGCCTATGCAGATGGCGAGCGTATAGGATAACCGCGCCGCTCGGGCTTCCCGCAGGCCCTGAGCTTGCCGAAGGGCAGCCCGAGTCCATGACAGGCAAGGATGCCTGTCCTCCAGGTTATTGAAGGGCCGCAGTGGGCACATGCCACGCGCCCGTGCGTATCTTTTTGGAAGGGAGAATAAGGTGCAAGACACAGCCTTTGCCAGCTTACTAGAGCAACAGGCCGCACTCGACCGCTGCATCGCCCAGGTCGGCTTTGAAGGCGGCGTGGCAGCTCCGCAGTACGAACGCTATGCCACCGAGATAGCCGCCAAGATCATGCCGGCCCGGGATAGCCGCTATCAGAGCCTCCTCGGCGAGCAGGCTCAAGTCTCACATTACGGCTTTCTGGGGGTACCCACTCCCCAAAGCAGTGGCTCAGGCTGCGACATACATGTCGGTGATCTGCTGGTCTGGAAGGTCGCCGATACGTATCTGACCGAGGATGTCCAGGCCGGCGCTACACAGGTCCCCATCTACGACGCTGCGCTTCTTGAAGTCGGTCAACTCGTTGAAATTGGCACCGATGCCACAAGAGAGCAGGCCACGATAGCTGAGGTCTCAGGGAATACTCTGATTCTCACCGCCGGGCTGCAGCACGACCATGCCGAGCAAGAGGCGGTGCTGTTGGTCAGAAGGTTTGAGATCCTCTACGTGCGTTCCTGGCCCGGAATTGACCACCACCTGGAACTGGCATTGAATGAGATAACAATCTAGGGGCATCCGCTGCTGATAGATCCGCCCGGAGCAGGAAATCCGAGCCTCGCAGGGAAATCGCCGAATACCACTTGCTGATTTGAAGTGGCAGCCGGTAATATCCGTGTGGCAAGGAGAATTCCCATGCCAAGCGTACCGACGGATGTCGATCACTTGCGGGTACTGCAGAACTGGCCTGTTTTCGCCGAGCAGTACTGGTGGGACGACCCACAGCGGCCCGACCTGGGATGCTTCGGCAGCGGCTACAACAGTTGGGGAGTGCAAACCAACCAGAAGTTCGTCGGGGCTTACGGGGTGCTGGCCGCCGATCCGCAATTTGACGAAGACACCGTTGGATACAGCCGCGAAATGATTCTGGATAGGGCTTTGCGAGCTCTGCGGTATTCGATGGCCAGCCACGTCAGTGCCCAGCACCATTGCAGCGATGGCACCCAATGGGGGCACACCTGGATCTCCCTGCTGGGCATTGAGCGGATGATGCATGGCATCGAAGCAATCGAGCAGCACCTGACAGAAGCAGACCGGGATGCGTTGCGGAGACTGCTTTGCTCCGAGGCCGATGCGCTGCTGGACCTGGAGGTGACCGGCACAAAGTGGGCCGCCGATGGCGGCAACCGGCCCGAGGCCAACATCTGGAACGGGGCGTTTCTATGGCGCGCATCCATGATGTACCCGGATGCACCACGCATGAATGAGTGGGTCGAGAAGGCCCACCGCTTTCTCGTCAATGGCATTTCAATTGAAGCCGACGCCGAGGATGGTACAGTGATTGCCGGGCGGCCAATCAAGGATTGGCATGTCGGGCCGAATTTCTTTCCCCACTTCGCCCTCGATCATCACCGCTACCTGAACGTCGGTTACATGGTGATATGCCTGAGCAACATTGCGATGCTGCACTTTGCCTGCAAGCGCGCGGGCAAGCCGGCGCCCGAGAGCCTTTACCACCATGCTGAGGACTTGTGGCGGCTGGTGAAGCGTCTGATCTTTGCCGACGGGCGGCTCATACGCATTGGCGGAGACACCCGCCAGCGTTACTGCTACTGCCAGGACTACCTGCTGCCGAGTCTGCTCTGGGCGCAGCATTATTTGGGCGACCCTCACGCCCGGATGCTGGAGGCCGGCGCGCTCGACCTGATTCGCCAGGAGCAGGACAACAACGGCGACGGCAGTTTCTTATCTAACCGGCTTGAGACCATCCGCAATAGCAATCCCTACTATTACACCAGGCTGGAATCCGATAAGGCCGTCGTGCTATCAATGAACGCCTACTGGCGGCGCACGGTCGGCATTGAAACAGGCAACCCGACCCAGGAATTTGAAGAGGCGGTGCGCGGAAGCTGGCAGGAGCCGGAGCACGCTGCGATCCTGCATCGCTCGCCACGGCGAATAGCGTCCTGGAGCTGGCGTGCCTCGGAGCCGCCTCAGGGGCTGTGTCTGCCACCTGCCTCCGGGCATCTAGCGGAGTGGTGCAGTAACATCGGTGGTCTGGTAAAACTGCTCGGTGAGACCGGAAAGCGCGGCTGGGATGCAACCGACCGCGTCCCCCATCACTACGCTGTTGCTGCCTTGCCTGACGACCGCACATTGATCGTGCTCGAATACTGCCAGATTACACCACGGACATATCTAAGTGAAATCAAGGGCCTGAAGCTCAATGTGCCTAATGACCTTTTCAACGGCTACCGGCGCAGCTACATGACCGAGGCCGGTGAGATGATTGTAGATGGCACCTGCCGGCAAGTTATGGACTTGGGATCCCGCTGGGTGAATGTGGATGGCAAGATCGGCGCGGTGGGCATCTACGGGGCCGACAGTTTCACACTCCACCAGACGGGCTGTCGGCGGGCATCGCAGTATGGCGACAGCCTTTACTATGATGAATTGTGTTTTCCCTGCTGTGTTGGCACTTGCGTTGTGGACCCCGGAACAGTCGTGCTCGACTGCGGCAGTGCCATCCTGTCCGGCGCCGACCAGCAGGAGACCAGGGATTTGGCAGCAAGCGGCAGCACGCGGCTTGAGTGTGACCATGAGCTTGTAAGAGCAGTGCGAGTTGATAGTGGCGATGGGGAGTGCTATGTGCTTGCCGCCAATTTCTGCGCCGACCCGCTTATTGCCGGAGTTGCGCTTGAAGCTCAGGAGTCATGCTGGCAGGACCTAGTCACGGGAGACGAACTCACGGTGGACGGTCGCTGGCTGAAGGTCGAATTGGAGCCCGGCGCGGCATGTTTGGTCCGCCGTCGGTCGCCATCCTTGCCCTAAGGCGTGGGTACCCAACAATACAGCTTCTCACTCGATCAATTCCTGCAGCAGCGATAATAGCTCTGCGGCCGTTAAGTCCTCGATTTCTGCTTTGGCATATAGCGTCAGCAATATGCACTGAGACTTCTCGGCCTGCCACAAATAGACGGCCCGATGGCCGCCGCTTTTTCCACGTGCGATAGAAGGTGCCGGTAGGCGTACTTTGTAGAGCTGGCCCTCTAATTGCTTGAAGCGGCGAGTCGCTTTTCGCGAGTAATCGGATAAACTTAGCCGCTGCCCGGGTTGTTGTCCAGCCTCCAGTCGCCGAATCAGTTCTACCACCGGCTCACCGATGCGTGGGTAACGCTTCTGGAGGCGATCAAAGTCCACTTCAAAGCGTCCGGTGACTACGACCTTAATCGCCAAGCTCTCGCTCCTTCACGAATTCACCTGCAGCTTTGAGCTTGCCCTTGCCACTTTGCTCACTTTCGACTTCCCGGAGAGCCTCCCACAAAGGCTCTCCCTCCTTCAGACTCATGCGCAGTTGCAGCTCTTCCAACATCTCGTCACTGATTGGCGTCATCAGCACCACAGGCTTGCCGTGCCGACTGATGATACAGACCTCCCCATTCTCCGCCTCTCGTGCTATGCGTGGAGCTCGCCGCGACAGTTCAGTTATCGTATGTATCTTCAATTTATTCCCTCATTTCAGAAACCTATTTTCTACGTAGTATTATACGTACAATTGCGCCATAAATCAAGTCCTGCAACTCAGAAAGGAGCCCCTACATTGGCAGACATGTTGCATTATGACGAAATCGCCCGGGCCCTGCGCCTGGTGTGCCAGGGCGCTGCGGCCCTTACAGAAGATACCGACGGCACCGACACAGTGACCGTCAGCAGCAGTTGCCTGTTCTCAGTCGGCGATACGGTGGTCCTGGCGGACGCCTCCGAACAGCAGGAGGCCCACACGGTTTCTGAGATCCTTGGCTTGACCCAGGTCAAGCTCGATTCAGCGGTCTCCGGAGAATACACCGTAGCCGCACAGGCGCGCTTGCAGCTTGCCCAGAGTCTTCGGCCCGAGGTGAAGTGGATAACTATCGGTCGCCCGGACGCGTTACCAGCGCCGACACGTCTGGAGTTCCCGGCAGTAGTAATCGAGCCGGCGGTTATGAAGCAGCCGCCCAATGCCGGCAGTAATCGCTCCTACCAGCAGGAATACACCTTCCAGGTTTATTATCTGGACCGCTATGAAG
This sequence comes from Candidatus Zipacnadia bacterium, assembly GCA_029821145.1. Classification (GTDB taxonomy): domain Bacteria; phylum Armatimonadota; class Zipacnadia; order Zipacnadales; family UBA11051; genus UBA11051. The sequence goes on along the minus strand of JALGTY010000387.1, from coordinate 1,112 downwards.
AGGGCGTCGAGGCCGACATGGACGCCATCGAGAAGGCGGCCGGGCTATTCAATCTCATTATGTCCGATCCGTACCTCGGGGGAACCTGTTATCACAGCCAGGTGGTAGAATTCGAGCCTGGCCCGAAGGCCGAGCAGAAGCTGCGCTCCAAGGAGCTGCCGCTGCGCGTGGTGCGCATAGAGGTCCTGGCCCGCAGGGCCGAAGTCTGGGCTTGAGCCTTGACAGACAATATCTGTGTATGGGATCATTCCTGCATGCAATATACAGCGCTGTTCATCAGAGACAAGGATGCCGGTGGCTATACAGTGCGTGTCCCTGCCCTTTCCGGCTGCATTACTGAGGGCGATACTCTGCTTGAGGCTCTGGAGAACACAAAAGAGGCCATCCTCGCCTATTTGGAAAGCTTATCTCGAGACAATCTCGCCGCCCCTGAAGATAAGGCGATCGTCGAGCTTTACGAAGACGAAGAAGAGGCCTGGGTGCTTAGAATCCCCGTAGAAGAGACGATCTCTGTTGCCTAAGTTGCCTCGCATCAGCGGGAGGAAGGCCGCCGCGGCTCTCAGACGGCTTGGCTTTGAGCACCATCATCAGCGCGGAAGCCACCTCGTAATGAAACATCCTGATGGACGGCGTGCTGTGGTACCTCAGCGCGGCTCTAAAGACCTGAAACCGGCCACATTGCGCACTATACTCCGCGAGGCGAATGTTACTCCTCAAGATTTCTCCGACAATCTCTAGATGCCTCACCTAGACAGAAGTTTCGGGGACACCATCAGGCATGGTGTCACCGACTGTTAAGGCTTCTGTTGTAGCAGCGCACGCCACGCGCCGCGATAAGTACCCTCGTGTTGCTCAGGCTTTGCAGCCTGAGGCGCCGTTAGTCGTCCCGCTCGTAGTTCACCACGCGTTCTGTGAATATCAAACCATAATCACTAAGGTGGTGTCATACATGGCTGTAGCATTAGCCCAGGATGGAAGTTTCGGATTTGCAATTCAGACCCAAAAAGGCACTTTCACCACGCCTGATACCTGGCTGCCGGTGACAGATGCCCAGGAAAGCATCGAGCTGCAAAAAAACTACATAACCCTCGACATGGCCGATACCAACCAGT
>JALGTY010000386.1 GCA_029821145.1 Candidatus Zipacnadia bacterium | reverse complement strand
ACCGAGTTGGGCAGCACCTCACACAGCCGCTGGGCCAGATGAGTCTTGCCTACGCCGCGTCCTGCGCCGCAAATCACCCACAACATCGCTAAAAGCACCCCAGGCCGCAGTTGCGCACCTTGATGTTTAGAAAGTTCAACAGCTTGCCCATTTGCCTTGTCCGCACGCCCAGCTTCACCGCCATGCTTCGGGCGGTCTCACAGGCAATAAAGCCACCAGTATACAGCCTGCGCAAGCCACAGCGCCGTCGTTCATTACCCACCACAACCTGTACGGTGCAGTCATCACCAGTCGGGACAACCGCGAGGCGAATGCCCTCTGCCGCGAGGAACTCACTAAGCGCTGCCCGCAGATCTCCCGGAACGCCTAATGTACCTGTCACTGAATTTCCTCCGTTGGCGTTTCGTCAGTAGCGTGCGTTATGCACAATTGGACATAACGGTTGCCCAGAACTTTATTGCCGTGGCGCTGCGACACCTACCGCTCAATCGGCAACGCCAACTGCGTCGCCTACCTCAGGCGCCGTCCTGCTCGCCTGGCAGACCTAATCCTGTTTCGGGATCAACCTGTGTAATCCGTCAAAAGTCAAAAACCGTGTCAAGTTCGTCATGCGGGACATCGAAGACGGTGCCGTGTGGCAGCAGCGGCTCCTCCTCAAAGAAATCCGGCAGGCGATCGTCTACTGCCGTGAAGCCGGCCCGCGCATTGAAGTCCCGCTCTTTGCGCAGTATCTCCTTGCCCAACTCCGTCCACCAATCCTCATCAACACTCGTACCGAGATGGGCGTTGGTCATCGCCAAAACCATATCCAGCGTTTCCGGCACGTCAAGCATACAGAACGCCACGAACAAGCACAGACCGGTCGCATCCAGAGCGGCGGTGGCAATCTGTGCCGTTCGCGATAGGTCTACTTGCCCTTCAGGCTTCAGGGGGGCTACATCCCCGCCCACCCCCAATATGTTCTGGGCGATGGCATAGCCAGTTGTGTGGTCTGCACCCATAGTTGACGTGGCGTAGGTTACGCCAATACCTTTGGCAGACCGGGGGTCGTAAGCGGGTAGAGCCTGGCCCTTGACCACCGGGACGCGGCGCACCCCACAAGCTCGCCCGGTAACCGCAGCCCCACTGCCTATAATGCGGCCCAGTGGCGTGCCCTCCCTGACCTCCTCCAGCAGCCGGATGACCCCTTCGGCGTCGCCGAACTCAAGCAGCCCGCCCTCCATAGCTACGCCAATGGCAGCACCCGTCTCAATAGTATCCAAGCCGATGTCGTCATCCAACCGGTCCATTCGAGCAATCGCGTCCAGATCGCCGATGCCACAATTAGCTCCATGGGCCCAGATGGTCTCGTATTCCGGCCCTTTGGTGACAAATTCGCCATCTTCGTCAACATAGATAGCCGAGCAGGCGATGGTACAGCCATGGTGACAGGCATGCCTGGTCTGGCCACCGCGAGCCAGGATGGTTTCCCTCTGGGTCTCGCCGCTGACGTTATCGACCAGCTCAAACTGTCCTTCCTGGAAATTACGTGTGGGATAGAGGCCTGCGTCGTTAATGACCTTGGCCAAGAGATTTGTACCCCAGGTGGGCAGATTGGTGCCGGTGACCACGTGCTCGCTGAGCAATTGCGCGAACCGCTTGGCTGCCTTGTTAAAGGCCTCGCGGTCAGCAGATTCGGGCCGCTGGCCCCCTTCTTTGTCAATCACTATAGCCTTCAGCCCTTTGGAGCCCATTACTGCTCCCAGACCACCCCTGCCCGCGTGTCGGGTCGGCCGCCCCTCCTCATCAGTAGTCGCGATGGTCGCCGCCGCAAGGCGCATCTCGCCCGCCTGGCCAATGGTCATACAGGAGATGTTCTCCCCGAACTTCTCCCGCAGCTTGTCGGTGGCATCGTAATTTCCCAGTCCCTTCAATTCGTTGTCCACCAACAGTTCAGTGCCATCGGCTGTTACGTGCAGAACCCGAATGTTGTCATCCGGCGGAAGGCCCTCGACAACGACCCCGGCAATGCCCAGGCGCGACAGCGCAACTCCGGCGTTGCCCCCGACGTTCGACTCCTTGATGCCATCAGTGAGAGGGCTCTTTGCCCCTACTGACAACCGTCCGCTACTCGGCGCTCCCGTGCCACCCAGCCATCCCGGCGCCACAACCAGTTTGTTGTGCGCGGACAGAGGATGACAGGTCGCGGGAATCTCGGAAGAGACAATGGAGGAAGTTAACTGTCGGCCCCCGATTGGCTCCCGCTCGGCAGGCCATACCTCCTCTTTAACCGACAGCTCTCCCATGTTCACTCGCAGAAGCTTTCTCATTGTAAGTCCTCCTTTGCCAGAATTGTGAGTACCGCTTAATTTATCATCTCTGCGTAGGCCTTCTGACGCTGTTGCGAAAGCTACCCTTTCATTATAGCACGAGATGGGGGCTTAATGTCAAGGTGGTATTCTGCTATAATCGCCGACAGTATTGAACCCCTATTCTGAAGCAACGGTGGTGCAGCGATACAAGGCGAACACAGTGGCTAAAGCCCGTTACGCGCCGATCCACCAATACTTTCTTAACAGTCTCTATTGATCTGAAAAAGTGTTGATGGAGTTTGACATGTTCTGGGCATTGTGATATACTTTGTATTAAGTTAGTGAGAATGTTCGCATTGGTCTTTGCAATGGGAAGTGCGCAAAGCCAGGAGTGAGAATGTATGCTCTCTCTCGTTGGTTGTACTTACAGCATAGCCGTAGCTGGCAAGCGGGCAAATTGGCGTGCCGTTCACAAGCCGCGTTACCTGATAAGGTGAGGCGGCTTTTTGGTGCTTGGATCCTATGCAAGTATAAATTCGTCCGGCCAGCCTAGTCATTGAAAGGAGGTGCGCAAAACCAGTGGCGCAGGCTTCGAGCCTGTGCGAGCCTGGCAAGCTTTCATTCTCTGTTGCCGTCCGACCAATTAGCGATGTCGGGGCCGAAACAGACTAAGCGATGGAGCGTTTACATACCAACAAGCCTACAGCACTTCGCGTAATTGGTCGGCAAGTGGTGAGACAAAGAGTAACTAAGTAACTAAAAGGAGATGGAAAAGATGCTGCATGGTAGCAAAAGCCGAATAGGTT
>JALGTY010000038.1 GCA_029821145.1 Candidatus Zipacnadia bacterium | reverse complement strand
AGGCCGATAACCACTACCACAGAGCCGCCCATCAAAGCCGGCTTTCGCAGACTGAAGCCGATCACTAGCGCACCCAGCGCTACCAACAAACCACATACGAAAGCTGCGTTGATCACGCCGACGAGTTGCAAGACCGCAATCACGGCAAAGCTGCCGATTGCCGCACCGGCCAGGTCGGCGAAATAGAGCCTGCCGCTTGCGGCGGAAAACTCCGCAAAAGCCCGGCTCAGCAACAGACCAGCCGCCAGGAAAGGGCAAATGCAGATCGCGCTGACCACCCACACGGAGGTAAGCTTTGCCGCCAGAGGGGTTGAGAAAAGCACAAATACGGTCAGCGGATAAAGTGCGCCGGTAATCAGGCCGCGAATGGCAAGCTGTGTGGGCACATGCCAGTGGGGAAAACGCCGGTAGAGCAGGAAGTCTAACAGACCGCCGATACCAAGCCCGCAGGTCGCCAGCGAGATGGCCAGGAACACGAAGTGATAACGCAGCAAGACGGAAAATGCGCGGGTGAGGGCGACCTCAAAGGCCAGCACCGAGGTGGCCGTAGCGAATACGGCTATCATTACGGCAATGGATGGGCCTGAGCGGCCCTGGCTGGGGGCTTCATTCTCCGCCATCTTTGGACCTGACTGCGGCTGGATAAGAGGCATTGTCAGGCTGGGCTTCGACAAGCTCAGCCCCTGCGGGAAAGCCTGACCTACGCCTTCTTGCTAGCCTTCCTGGACGACAGGCTTCCTAGCCTGTCGAGGCCTCTCGGAACAGCAACGGCATGGACAGGCAAGGATGCCTGTCCTCCAGGATAAGGTTTTGGGGCGAGTCGCCACCTGCTGCCTCGCGTGTCCGGTCTTCTAATGCCACAAGGTGAGTACTCACCTATTCAGATTGGTCGCCAGCGTCTTCGAGGTTGCGGGTGTATCTGCATTTGGGGAAGCCTGAGCAGCCAATAAACTTGCCGTGCCGCCCGCTGCGAACTGCCAGTGGCTCGCCACACTCGGGACATGCTTCGTCCAGTGTCTCGGTCTCAGGGCGCTCGTGGCCGGCCTCATACGCAGCCGACATCGGCTTGGTGTTTTTGCATTCCGGGTAAGCGGAGCAGGCCACAAACGGACCTCGCCGGCCGGTCTTGATTACCATCGGCGCGCCACATTTCTCGCACTTGAGATCGAGGGCATCTTCGGCGCTTGCTTTCCTGGCCTCCGACTTGGCATCATCGCTTTTCTCGGCGGCGGGTTCTACGCCTTCCTTGGCCTCGTCGCCCTGCTCAAGCGCCTCGATGGGCTTGGTATTGCGACACTTGGGGAAATTGCTGCAGCCTAAGAACTGCCCGCGGCGGCTGTGGCGCACCACCATATTGCCCCCGCACTGCTCGCACTTCATGCCCGTCTGCTGTGCGCTGGGGACGGCCTCGCCGTCTGGCCCGACAGCCTCCGTGTGTTCGCACTCCGGGTAGCCGGTGCAGCCGATGAATTTGCGCCCGCGGCGGCCCAACCTATAGACCAGCGGCTTGCCACATTCGGGACATTCACGCCCAACCTCCTCGACCTCTTTCTCCGGCACGAGGCCGGCGAGCAGATCCCGGGTGTATTCACAGTCCGGATAGTTCTCACAGCCCGCGAACTCCCCATTCGGGAAATAGCGCACCAGCAGCTTGCCGCCGCATTCGGGGCACTCCTCGCCCTCAAGCACTCGCGCCTCTGCCTGCGCAGCGGCCTGGACTTTAGCATCAAAGGCCTCGTAGAATTGCTCCAGCAACTTCTGCCATTGCAGCTTGCCATCCTGCACAGTGTCGAGTTGCTCCTCGACGCTGGCTGTGAACTCTATGGCGACGATGTCGCCGAAGTTGGCCACCAGGTAATCGTTGACCACCAGCCCGAGTACTGTGGGCAGGAAGGTTCGCTGCTGCATGCGCACGTACTTGCGCTGGCGCAGAGTTTCGATGGTCGGGGCGTAGGTGCTGGGCCGTCCGATGCCGTTTTCCTCCAATTCGCGCACCAGCGAGGCTTCCGTATAGCGGGCCGGCGGCTTGGTGAAATGCTGCTCAGGGATCACGTCCACCAGCGCCAGGCTCTGGCCTTCGGCTAGCTCGCGGAGCATTTGGGCCTCGGTTTCGTCCCTTTCCTGGGGCTGAACGGCAAGGTATCCGGGGAAATGCAGGACAGTGCCGCCCGCGCGCAGTCTGTAATCGCCGGCGGCAATGTCCACGCCGATTTCGTCATACACGGCAGGGGCCATCTGGCTGGCCACGAACTGACGCCAGATCAATTCATACAGGGCGGCCTCGTCCGAGCTCAAGAACGGCCTCATCAACTCCGGCGTGCGCGACACATCAGTGGGCCGGATCGCCTCGTGCGCATCCTGCACGCCCTTGCGTGCCTTGCCCTTAGCGCCCTTGCCGATGTAGCTTTGGCCGAACTCATCGGCTATGAACTGACGAGCCTGCTTCTGCGCCTCGGCGGATACCCGCGTGGAGTCGGTGCGCATGTAGGTGATCAAGCCGACGGTGCCTTCATCAATCTCGACGCCCTCGTATAGCCCCTGGGCCACCCTCATGGTTTTGCGGGCCGAAAAGCGCAGCTTACCCGCCGCGACCCGCTGCAAGGTGCTCGTTCTGAACGGTGGATACGGCGAACGACGCGTGCGTTTCTCGGAAATCGCTTCGACCACGTACTCGCTTTGCTTGAGCTCCTCGACGATGGGTAGCACTTCGGCTTCGGTCTTCAGTTCAAGTTCCTGGTCGTCCTTTGCCTTCAGCTCGGCCTTGAACTGCTTTTCCTTACCATCTGCGGAGAGCAGCACGTCTATGCTCCAGTACTCTTCCGGCACGAAGGCGGCGATCTCTCGCTCGCGGTCGCAGATGAGTCGCAGGGCCGCAGATTGCACGCGTCCAGCGCTCAGAGCGCCCTTCTTGCCCCGGCTGCCGATTCTACTCCACAGCACCGGGCTGAGCTTGTAGCCGACCAGTCGGTCGAGGATGCGGCGTGCCTGATACGCGTTGACCCGGCCCATGTCTATGGTGCCGGGATTCTCCAATGCCCCCAGCACGGCATCCTTGGTGATCTCGTTGAACTCAATGCGCTTGACATTCTCCAGCCCAAGCGCCTCGACCAGATGCCAGGCGATGCCCTCGCCCTCGCGATCCGGGTCCATGGCAAGATAGACTTCATCAATGCCCTTGAGCTGTTTCTTCAGCTCTTTGATGGTCTTGTGCTGTGATGGTATGGTGACATAGTCCGGGCTGAAGCCGTGCTCGATGTCAACCGCGATGCCCTCCTTGGGCAGGTCGCGGACGTGGCCCCGCGAGGCCAGAAGCTTGAACTCATCGCCCAGAAAGCGGCCCAATGTCCGCGTTTTTGTTGGCGACTCAACTATGATTGCTTTCTTGGTCAATTGTCGTACCTTTCGATTCAGTGTAGCATCCGACTGGAAGTGTACTTATGCAGATTCTGGGCAACTCAGGCTATATGGTGACGATGTGGGCTCGTTAGTCGTAATGGAAGGGCCTGTCGCAGTGAGCTTTGCAGAGCAAAGCTCACAAGGCTGGCCCAGCCGTTGCCGTTGGCCGTTTGGGTGTGCAGAGTTCGCCAGGATAGCGTTTTGCGTGGGCCGGCCTCCCAGCGCCCGATACGCCAGGGCGCTGCTCGACGCGGCCCCTCCAACAGCAGGGCAATGTGCAATGGGAGGCTCCTGCAAAGCTCTGAATCGCTTTTATGATTAGAAATTCCCATAACTACAGCAGAAGCCCGAGCTACGCGCCAGTAGTTGAGAAGCCTGAGATGCCAAGAGTCATGATATTCTGACGTAAGTGTTCCCGGGAAAACGCCTGACAATGCCCTTCATCTCCAGCATCATGAGCGTGGCGTTGACAGTGGCGACCGGAAGCTGCGCTTCGCCGGCAATTCCATCAACCTGACGCGGCTCGAAAGAAAGCGTCTTGATGACTGCCGCCTCATCGCCGGTCAAGTCCGCCTGCTGCTGTGGCGAAGGGGCTCTCACCGGGACCGCCTCGAGCATTATGCCCAGCCCCTCCACTACGTCCTCGGCCACTTCCACCAGCTTGGCGCCGTCTTTGATCAGCGCGTGACATCCACGGCTGTTAGGGCTGTCCGCATTGCCCGGAACCGCGAAGACATCCCGGCCCTGTTCGGCGGCGTGGCGGGCCGTAATCAGAGCCCCACTCATCATCGGCGCCTCGACCACTATCACGCCCCGCGCCAGCCCGCTGATTATACGGTTGCGAGCCGGGAATCTCTCTTTCAGCGGCTCAGTACCGAAAGCGTACTCAGTGACCACCGCTCCGCTGTTGGCAATGTCTGCCCGCAGTTGTCTGTGCGAACGCGGGTAGGTAATGTCTGCGCCGGAAGCCATCACCGCGATGGTGCGCCCGCCGGCTTCCAGAGCACTCTCGTGCGCCTCGCCATCAATGCCGTCGGCCATGCCGCTTACAATCGTGAAGCCCCTCCGGGCCAAGTCGGCGGCCAGGCGACGAGCAATCTGGCGTCCGTAGGGAGTGCACTTGCGCGTCCCGACCATCGCTATCGCCTGGTCGTCAGTCTGCAAGAGTCCGCCCTGTACGAACAGCAGCGTCGGGGCGCCATCAGTTTCGGACAGCAGCGACGGATAGGCCTCGCCGCCCCACGTGACCACATGCACGCCGCCGTCCAGCATGGACTGCTTGATGGCCGCCAGGTTGATTTCCCGCTCGGCGTCGCGCAGCTTCTTGACGTGCTGCGCCGTGATCCCCTCAATCGCCGCAAGCTCCCCATCGCTGGCAGCGAATATACGCTCCGGAGCCTCGAAGACGCGTAGCAGAGCATGCTGACGCAACGGCGTCAAACCGCTGGCATTGAACAATAACCATGCATCCAGGCTTTCCATATTATCTTCGCTCAGGTCTTTTGTGGTGTCAGGCTGGAAGCCTGACCTACGCGATAGTGATTTGTCGTTAGGTGCCGGGAAAAGGACAAGAGGCCCGCAGGCCCCTTGCATTGCCGCACAATATCCTATTTGCAAAAGCATCGAGTGTCAAACAATATCGTCGCCAGCTCAGTCGTCCTTGGCCTCGCCAGCAGGCGGCTCGCTCGTCTTGGCGGCCAGCTCATTCTTCAGCTTTTCCACTTCGCTGCGCAACTCGCGCACCATGTCGGTCCGCTCCTGCAGCTTTCTCTTGGCCACAGCCACCTGCGCCTGCGCGCTGCGTGCGGTCCCTTTCTGAGCGGCCCACGTTGACCATGCAGCGATGGCCATGATCGCGACGCCAACAATTACGCCGCCGATTGCCAGGAAAGCCTGCGGCATTACAGCCGAGTACCCCTGGTCCGGAGATAGTGGAGAGACGAACCCCATCACAGTAATGGTCTGCATGTTCCAAGTAATGAACATAGCGCCATAGAGAGCCAGTACAACCAGCAGTAGCACTGTAATTATCACCTTGGCCATGTGGGCCTCCTGTCAGATGCGTATGGTATTTGGGGTATCTACGGCATCGGCGGCATTCCGGGCTCGGGTATCTCGCCGGGCATCCCCGGTCCGGCCTCGCCGGCTGTTGGTGTCTCTTTCTCAGCCGGGCCGGGCGGTTCGAGCGAGTTGTCCACCGTGAAGGCTAGCTGGGCCTTGGTTTCATTGCCGGCCCAGTCAGTCGCTGCTATCACGAAGTTGCGGACGCCGTTGCGCAGGGACACCGCCGCGCCTCGGGGATCGTACACGTACCACAACAGGCCCCGTTCAGCATCGTAAGTGATCTCCAGCAGCTTGCCGTCCAGTTCCATGGTGAGGCTTTCGGGGTTGATGCCGGTGCCATCGTCCACCACACTGACCGAAACTGCAATAGGCGGCGCGCCCGGGACTTCAACCAGGTCTGCATAGCGCCCGGCGAAGGTGTCGCCGCGATCCACTACCAGCGGGAAACGGACCAGGATCCCGCCGCGGCCGGGAACGTCAACCAGGCCGCCGGTAATCTGCGGCTTTACGTTGTCGGCCGCTTTCGTCGCAAAACCGTAGATGATACCATCGGCGGCAACGACATATGCGCTGTCGGCCCCAAGGCTGATACCGGCACTGACGCTATCTTCAAATGCTGCTTTGGGCGCCTGTCTCCCCCTGGCATCTCTGCCCTGTCTGCCCGCCATGCCCGCTCCCGGCTCATCCGGTATACCGGCTGCTATCGGCTGTCCGGTTTCCGCATCAACCGCGTCTCCGGGCCGCTGCTGGCCGGGCCTGGCGTCTTTCTTCTTTGCTGCTTCTCTTAGTTGTGGTTGAGGCAGTTTGTACTCCCACAGCACAGAGCCGTCGGCCAGGGACAGGGCCGTGAGATTGGTCTTTCCAAAGCGCACAAACAACGTATCCTCGGCGATGTTGAGCGGGCCTGATATCGGGCCGCGTACGCCTTTCACCGGGAAGCGCCAGATGGGGCTGCCCTTATTGCTGTCCAGGGCATATACGACGCCGTCGCTGCTACCGACATATACTCGCCGCTGATGTGTGGCCGGCGTCGCGAATATCGGACGACCGGATGTGAAGGTCCAGCGGCGCACTCCCCGGCGCGCATCGTAGGCGATCAGCTTGTTGCCGGACGCTACGATGACCTTCCCGCGCTCCATGACGGGGGCGGCAAAGACATCTTCGGAGGGAAGCTCGGCGCGCCATATCTGGCCGCCGTCGCGGATACTGATTGCGTACAGGTGGCGATCCTGAGAGACGGCGAATATGGTGTCCCGATAGTAGCAAGGGGGCACCCGCACTTTGCCGCCGGTCTGGAATGGTGCGTAGCGGAGGTTGCGGCTATTGACGTCCAGAGCATATATGCGTCCGTCTTCGGAGCCGAAATACAGTACCCCGGATACATAAAGCGGGGCGCAACGCACTGCCCCGCCGGTCGGGAACTGCCACAGGCGGTCGCCGCTCTCGGCGTCAACGGCCCATATCATCTTGTCATCAGCGCCGAAATAGAGCACACCGTTGTGCAGAAGCGGGGTGGAGTAGATACGATGGCCTACCGAAAGATCCCACTTGAGCTCCCCGGTCCGCCGATCCACTGCGTATATCGTGTTGTGAGCCGGGAAATAGACCGTGTCGGGCCCCACCACTGCTGAGCCGACCGCTTTCAGCGCCTCTGCGATTTCCGGCGAGTGTCGCCAACTGAGCACCAGCGGGAGTTCCAAAGCATCCGGGCTTACGCCGCTGTGTCCCGGATCATAGCCAGCCATATAGGAGTACGGCATGTCCTGCGCGAGTATTGGGGCCGCCCAAAGAGCCGTCACCACTGCGCAGATCACCAGTAAGCTCAGCTTCGTGGAATGCATTGGCGCTCCTCCTGCTGATGCCGATTGAAAATCACCAGAGTATAGTTACCGCATGGTGCCGCTATTACTATAGCCCGTAATAGACCTTGTGAAACCTGCTTTAATAGCCCGGTGGGGCGCCTCCCACCTGCACCCACATAGCAGGCTTCATGCAACTGGCAGCGGCCTGCTGCACTTGCGCCGGGCTAACGCCCTTTATCTGCTCCAATATGTTTGCCTGCAACTCCGGGCCGGGGCCCACAATTTCAAACATCCCCATGAGGTTGGCCGCATGTAAATTGGACTGCTGGCTGAGCAGATAGCTGCCAGTCAGATAGCTGACGGCTCTGTCCACCTGTTCTTGCCTCGGCGGCGCGGATCGCAAGGCGCTGATCTGGTCGCGAATGATACCATAAACCTCGCCAGCGCGCACTGCGTCACATGTAGCGGCTATTTGCAGTGCACTGCAGATATTTGAGGTGGTCACATTGGCCTCGACGCCATAGACCAGAGCTTGATCTTCGCGCAGCGCCTGCCACAGCAGCGATCCCTGGCCGCCACCCAGGACCGCGGCCAGTACCTGTGCTGGCGCGTATTTTTCTTCTCCGGGCCTCGGCGCTCGGCACAGCATCAGTACAACAGCGTTATCAGTCGGCCACGGCCGGTGGATGTATATCGGCTCGCGGTCGGCCAACCGCAACTCCTCCTGGCGAGCATCTGCGCCGGGCAATACGTTGCCAAAGACCGCCTCTACCTGTCGCCGACATTGCTGAAACTCCATCGGCCCGCACACGGCCAGTACCACATTGTTGGGCCGCCAATAGCGCTCGTACAGCCTGCGGACATCTGCCTGCCGCAAGCGTTCCAGCGATCGCCGGGTGCCAGCAGCCGGCCAGGCACAGGGCGTACCGGCAAACAGGCGCGCGTGGGCCAAATAACTGGCGTAGGCAACACCACTCTCCTGCGTCGCCTTCAGCAGCTGCATCTGAGCGCTGCGCTCGGTCGCCAGTTGCTGCCAGTCAAATTCCGGCCCGAACAGGATTTCCCGTAGCGCCGGTAAGCACCTATCAAAGTACTCGGCCAGCCCCGCTACCATCACCTCGGTACAGTCGGCCTGCACGGAGGTAGCGATAACTGCCCCGTATTCTGCAAGCTGCTGCACCGGTCCAGTCGCCTCTGGCCCCGGCGGGCGGTGAAGCAACATGCCCTGGACCAAGCTGCGAATGCCGGCTGTTTGCGCGGTTTCGCACGAGGCCGGTGCCCTGACAAAGGCAGCTATTGCCACCGTCTGTGCGGCCGGATTCTGCCTAAAAAGCAATGTCAAGCCGTTGTCAAGCCGGACGCGGTGAGTCTGTGGCAGTGACTGCGCGTCCGCCGCTGTAGCCAGAAGCGCCGCGATCAGACACATAGCCAACGCCACAGCAACCTCGCCTGCAGTCCTGGCAACTCGCGTGGCGATCAACCCCCGCCTTCCCCGCCTCTTAGCCACTGGCTCCCAGCCGCTTGAGGCCCTGTTGCGCCTCGTAGTTAGTATCATCTGCATTCAGTGCGGCTGTATAAGCGGCAATTGCGTCATGCGGCCGGCCCTTACGCTCGTACATCTGGCCCAACTGCACATATATCTGACCGTCAACCGTCTCGTCAGGTGAGCCCTCCAGGGCCGTCTGCAGCGCCACCTCGGCCGCACGATACTGGTCGTCAGCCTCATACGCCCGCGCGATTTGCCGCAGGGCATCAACGTAGGCCGGCTGTAAGGCCAGCGCCTCGTTGAGGTAATCAATTTCCTTATCATACATATTGCCGTGATGGTAGGTGTAGGCGATGAGGAAGTTGACATGTGCCCGGTCCTGGGCGGTATTTGCGATGATTGCGTCGGGTATGCGCTCGAGCGCCTTCATGTATTCGTGGCGGGCGCGGTACCACGACTCCATCTGGAAGTAGGCATTTCCCAACTCCAGATAAGCGTCCGGTCTGGTGGGCTCCGCCTCAATAGCGCGGCTGAAGTAATCTGTGGCCGAACTCATTCGGTCGCGGTAATAGAAGTCCACCAGCCCCGCAACAAGCAGGCCTTCATAGTTGCGCGGATCCAGTGACAGCGCCGTCTGTGCCTCCTCCAGGGCTTTCATCGCTTGCTCCTGGCCGAGATAAGCTTTGGCGACGCTGGCACGCACAGCGGCGTTGTCCGGCGCCAATTCGACCGCCTTTTCAAGCACTGCCACAGCCTCAGAAAACTGGCCCACCTCGGTCAGCGTAATCCCAAGGTTGTGCATCGCGGGGACATAGTCATCCTGCAGTTCGAGAGCCTTGCCAAATGCTTCGAGCGCATCCTCGTAGGTGTGCGACTCGACCTTCAATTCCGGCATTGTCACGTAAGTGCGTGCCTGAAAGAGATAGATCTCGCCCTGAGCGTTGTGGGCGGGATAGTGGTTCTCGTTCTTTTTCAGCGCCTCAGCCACGCTTTCGAGTGCCGCGTCAACCACACCTATGCACTGGAAGAGCATACCATCCCTGTAAAAGATCTCTTCCGCATCAGTAAGATACGCGACGCCAACGAGGGTGTAGGGCTCTGCATCTGCGGGGTTCCCGCCCTGCTCAAGGTCAAGGCAGCGGCGGTAAGCACTGCGAGCCTGCGGCCATTGTCGAGCCTTGAAGCATGCATCACCCCACGCCCTGTTGAGCTTCGGCCACAGATGCAAGTCGGATACGAACCGCTGAGCGTTACCGTATTTCTGGGCCAGATACTCCTCTGTAAGGCCCTTGCGGCGCTGCTCGACGACGTTGATCTCGCCCTTTTTCAGCCGGTTGTGCAATGACTGGTACTCCTGACACAACTGGGCGGCCTTCTTGAAATGTTCGATGGCCTGTTCGTGCATGCCGGCGGCCGTCTCGGCAAGTCCCAGATAGTAGAGGCACTCAACATGCAGTGGCTCGGCGCGCGCCAGGTCGCTGAAAGTGGCGATCGCCTTGTTATAGTCGCCTTTGAGGTAATACACGCGGCCGAGCGCCATATTGACGTCCTCAACATCGCGTCCGCGCCGCAGCCGCAGTTCCTCCTGATAGACCTGCAACGCTTCCTCATAGGCGCCCTGGCTTTCGTAAATCTCACCCACATAGAGACGAATGCCGGGGCGCTGGGGGTTAAGCTCAACGGCATGCTGAAAGGCCTCAAGCGCAGCTTTGAAGTCGGGGGTAGGCATCTTGAGGTGCGCACGACCCAGGTAGTACCACCCTGACTCCAACTCAGGCGTAGCCTTCACGACGGCCTGCAGCGCATTGATCGCGCGCTCGTACTGCCCGTCCTGGAACAATTGCACGCCGTCAGTGAAATCCCTGCCGGCCTGCGCACCTACCCAGGTCGGCAAGGCGGTAAGTGCTACGACAACACACAACACGACAGCTACCAAGAGGCGGTACACTTCGGCCATCCCGGAGCTCTCCCTTCGAGCCATCTGCTGCTGCTTTCAAGCGTTTGCATTATATGGTATCATCTTCGCGGTTGTCAACGCAACCGAAGAGTGGTCAACCGCTGCCTTCCTCAGCGCCACGAAGCCATGTTGCGCCCCGGGACGCTGGACAGGCAGGCACCGAAAACGATATCCGCTTAGGCGATGAGCTATGGAAGATCAGTCTGAAGAGCAAAGCATCCGAAGCATCATCAACCGCCTGCAGCGCATCGAGGGCCAAGTGCGCGGGTTGCAGAAGATGGTTCAAGACGGCCGCGACGGGGGCGAAATCCTCACGCAGATAAGCGCAGTGCTGGGCGCCACCCACCGTGTCGCCGGGGCCATCACCAGCTACCACATGCAGGAATACGTGGGCGATGGTAGCCTCGCGGACCCGGAAACCGCCGCAAAGCTGCAAGCCCTCATTGACGCCTTCACTAAACTGGATTAGCACTGACCGCCGCTGACATGATTTTGCCGGCTATGTGGTCGGCAGACATGGTCGATTCTGCGAGTGGGGACGGCCTTGTGCTGAGCGCGGTGAATTGGTACTATGGCTTCGCTGTCGGGCTGCGGTTCGACCGTTCGACAAGCTCACGGTGCTGAGCAACGTCGAAGCACACGCTCACCGCCCTGAGCAACGTCGAAGGGGAAGCTCGACCTACATAGCAGAAAAAGAGGAATGTGCGCACGCTGCGATCATGAGCACGGTACTAATAACCGGTGCCGCTGGTATGTTGGGAAGCGCGGTAGTTGAAAGCGCACCCGTCGGCCAGGACGTTGTCGGTGTGACTCGGGCCAACGGTGACCTTACAGACGGTGACACCGCAAGAGCGACATTTGCGGCACATGCACCACATGCAGTGATACACTGTGCGGCCTACACTGATGTGGACGGCTGTACGCGGGATCCGCAGCGAGCGCGCCGCAATAACGCCAAGGCCACCGCGCTGCTGGCCCAGGAATGTGCCGAGCGCGGCACCAGACTGGTGTTTCTGAGTACCGATTACGTCTTTTCGGGTGCCAAGGCCGAGCCGTACAAAGAGGGCGACACGCCCGATCCGATCAACCCTTACGGCGAAAGCAAGTTGGCCGCCGAGCGCGCTGTAGCTGAATTGCTGGATGACTACCTCATCGTCCGGACGCAATGGCTCTATGGCCCGGGCGGTAGCAACTTCGTCAGCGCAATACTCAACCGCGCGCAGGCAGGGGAGCCGCTGCAGGTCGTTGAGGACGAGTTCGGCTCACCAACGTATACGTTTGATCTGGCACCGGCGCTGTGGTTGGCAGTGGCCTCCGAACTGCGCGGGACCGTACACATTACCAATTCCGGACATTGCAGCAGAGTGGAGCTCGCCGCAGCGGCCCTGCAAGCCGCCGGACTGGCCGACACTGGAATCGAGCCGATTGCCTCGGCAGACTGGCCCAGTCCCACTGCACGGCCGCTTCATGCGATACTCGACAACAGCCGCTGGGTCCAGGCCGGCTACCCGCCGCTGCGCCCGTGGCAGGAGGCCGTGGAAGATTTCATTGCGACACACTTCAGTAGATGAGAGGTCAAACCAATGGCAGATAAGATCGCTCGGGCACGTGCGCCTGTACGTGTAGATTTAGCCGGCGGTTGGACCGATGTGCCGCCCTTTGCGACCGAAGTCGGTGGCTTTGTGGTAAATGCCTGCATCAATCGCTACGCCTACGCCACCGCGTTGCCAGCGGAGGCCGGTACGATCATCTTCGAGTCGGCGGATTATGACACGTTCATCGAGGCCAGTAGCATCCGCGATATGGAATATGACGGCAATCTCGACCTGCTGAAGGCTGCCGTTCGCCGCTCGAAATTCGCAGGCGGGATCCGCATCATTACTCGTTCGGAGGCTCCGCCCGGCTCCGGTACTGGCTCCAGCGCCTCGATGGGTGTTGCTCTGGTCGGACTGCTCAACCACCTGCAGGACGGCGAGATGAGCCCCCACGACATAGCGGCTCTGGCCAACCGCCTGGAGATTGAAGAGCTGAAAGTTCCAGGGGGCAAGCAGGACCAGTACGCCGCAGCCTGTGGCGGAATATCTTTCATGGAGTTCAGGGACGACAGGGTAACGGTCGAGACGCTCTCACCGTCCGTTGACTTCGTGCTGGACCTGGAAAAGCACCTAACCCTCGTGTACACGGGACAATCGCGCTTGTCGGGCAACATCATTCAGCAAGTCATGGGGCCGTACGGCGAAGGTGACACCGGCATCAGCGAAGCTCTGCACAACATCCGCCAGTGTACTCTCGAGATGAGACGGGCCTTTCTCGACGAGGATCTGACGCGCATCGGGGAGCTGATGTCGGTCAACTGGGAGAACCAGAAGCGGCTTTCGCCGACGACGACTACACCGAAAATCGAGGCGCTGTTCAAGGTGGTCGAGGACTGCGGGATGCTGGGTGGCAAGGCCTGTGGGGCCGGCGGCGGCGGCTGTCTGATATTCCTGGCTGAGGCCGACCGCGAGCACGTCATTCGCAAGGCCGTGCAAGACCTGGGCGGGCAGATCCTCCCGTTCAATCTCGATTACACCGGACTGCAGGTCTGGGAGCCGAAATTGCTACACTCTCCAAAAGAGCAATAATCAGAAAGGACGTAATTACTCACCTTGTGGCCTGCAAAGGAAATGCACATGCAAGGACGCCTGTGTTTCCGGTTTCTTGGAATGGCACGGCCCTTTTTGCTAGTCTTCCTGGACGACAGGCTTCCTAGCCTGTCGAGGCCTCTCCGAACAGCAACGGCATGGACAGGCAGGGATGCCTGTCCTCCAGGACAAACTTTGGGGGCGAGTCGCCACCTGCTGCCTTGCCTGTCCGCTCTTCTAACACCCCAAGCTGAGCAGTTACGAAAGGACAATGCTTGATGGATTTTGATATAGCCAATCCTGACCTGGTCGCAGAGGGCAAGCTGAGGGTCGAGTGGGCCGAAATCCAGATGCCCGTTCTGCGCCAGATCCGCGAACAATTCGCCCAGGACAGGCCGCTGCAGGGCCAGCGAATCGCTGCGTGCCTGCATGTGACCTCCGAGACTGCCAATCTAATGCGCACGCTGGTGGCTGGTGGTGCCCAGGTACGCTTATGCGCGTCCAACCCTCTCAGCACACAGGACGATGCCGCCGCATGGCTGGTGCAGGAGCTCGGTATTGGCACATTCGCTATCCACGGCGAGGACCGCGACACGTACTACGAGCATATCAATGCGGTGCTGGACCTGAAGCCGACCATGACCATTGACGACGGCGCTGACCTGATATCTACCCTCCACTCAGAACGCCAGGACCTCATCCCCAACATTATCACCGGCATGGAAGAGACCACCACGGGTGTGATCCGGCTGCGGGCGATGGCCGCCGATGGTGCGCTCAAGTACCCGCTAATCGCCGTCAATGACGCCAATACCAAGCACCTTTTCGACAACTACTACGGCACCGGTCAGAGCACCATTGACGGCATCTTGCGGGCGACCAATGTGCTGATAGCGGGGCGGAACTTCGTTGTCTGCGGCTACGGGCAGTGCGGACGCGGCGTGGCGACACGTGCAAATGGCATGGGCGCCTCGGTAATCGTGTGTGAGGTGGAGCCGCTGCGCGCCCTGCAGGCGGCCCTGGACGGCTACCGCGTCATGCCCGTAGCGGAAGCGGCGAAGGTCGGCCATATCTTCGTGACCGTGACCGGCGATACCTCAGTCATCCGCAGAGAGCATTTCGAGGTCATGCAGGACGGAGCGATCCTGTGCAACTCGGGGCACTTTGACGTGGAAGTCTCGCTGACCGACCTCGCCGAGATGGCCGTCAGCAACCGGCCAGTGCGGCCCGCGATGGAGGAGTACAAGCTGGCGGACGGACGGCGACTCTTTGTGCTGGGCCAAGGGCGGCTCGTCAACCTGGCATCGGCTGAGGGCCACCCGGCCTCGGTGATGGACATGAGCTTCGCCAACCAGGCGCTGTGCGCGCGGTATGTCGCGCACAATGAGCGACTGCCGATAGCCGTGCATTCGGTCCCCGCCGAAATTGACAATGAAGTGGCACGTCTGAAGCTGGCGGCCATGGGCATCGCCATAGACGAACTCACGCCCGAACAGAAAGAGTACCTGAGCAGTTGGGAAGCGGGCACCTGATCTGTCTTGGGCCCGACGGGTGGCTGGAAATGCTGCAGGCTTTGTCAGTGATTCTGGCAACCGCCATCGTGTTATCGGCGGCGGTGTTTTACTTCGAGCGCTGGCGACTGGCCCGCCCCGGTGGGCCGTACGCGGCGGCTGACTTCTCAGGCATCGTGCTGCTGATGGCCACCGCTGCGGGCTGGCTCATCTGGACGCGCACCGCAGAGCCCGCGCAGATTGACAAGCTCTTGTGGGTGTGGGCAAGCGGCCTGGTAGTCTTCCTCGTGGGAGCCGTCACCGACCAGTTCGAACCTGTGCGAGGCTTGCGCGCACTGGCGGCAGCAGCGGTCGCCTGGTGGTGCCTGTACCGTCACGACATAGCCATAGCCACCGTCAAGCTGCCATTCTCGCACGAGTTTATCAACCTCGGCGGCGCGGGGCTTATCCTCAGCATGGTCTGGCTTGCGATCTGTGGGTCGGTTTTCGCCCGCGTCGGCACCATTCCCCGCGTATCAACAGGCGTCGGAGCTTTGACCAGCCTCACCTTCCTGGCCGTCGCAACGCTGCAGCCCCAAAGTGCCGCACCATTCGCAACAATGGCCGCCGCCAGTATTGCACTGGTGTGTCTGGCGCAATTGCCCTTCACTCGCTACCTGACCTACGGCGGAGCTACTGCCGGCGCCTACACGCTGGGGGTATTGCTGGGAGCGATATCCATTGCCGGCGCGCTGAAGAACACGGCGTTTCTCGTCGCGCTGCTGCCATTGCTGGTCATTAGCGTGCCATTGTTCGCCACCACATACTCCTGGATCGCCGACTACATGCGCGGAGAGCGGCGGGGCTTCTGGACTCGCGAACAC
>JALGTY010000385.1 GCA_029821145.1 Candidatus Zipacnadia bacterium | reverse complement strand
ACATCTTCACCATTTCTTTGACCAGTTCGCGGTAGATGTACTGTGTCGAGATGCCGGACTGGCGCACCGACTCCTCGCCCCACGCGACGAAGCCGTAGGAGTGGCTACCGGCGCGGGTGCCACGCATGACGCCGATACGGCCGTCTTCCCAGATGCCGGTGACGACTTCGCCGCCCTCGGTGTAGGACTTGCTTGCAGCCCTGGTCCATCAGCGTGTAGAGAATCTCCACGCCGTGGATGCCGTAGTTGAATAACCCGGGATTCAGGGGATGTTCCGATGCCGGCGACCAGGCATCAGCGCCGACGATAGCACCGACCTCCGGGTTGTTGATAATCTCCTGGACTTCCGGGCAGAAGCGCAGGGACGATGATGAGAAGGTCGGCACGTTGTTCTCCTCGGCCAGGCGCATGATCTGTTTGGCGTTGTCCAGGCTGCACTCGAACGGCTTGTCAATGTAGCAGGGGATGCCGGCTTCCAAAAATGGCCGGGCGTGCTCCAGATGCACGGTGCCGTCATTGGCCTCGACGCATACGGCGTCTATCATGCCGATGAGGTCTTCGGGATTGTCCACGATTTCGATGCCGTATTCTCTGAGTTGCTCGGTGTACTCAGGGATGCGCTCGGGCGAGTGTTTCGATTCGCCGGGGCAGCCGGCGACTACCTCGGCTCCATCTACCCACTGGTCCTCTTCGATGTCAATGTGGTTCATACGCTTGGTGAATTGCACCACGTGCGAGGTGTCCCAATCCACGATTCCTACTCTTATCATCAGAAAGCCTCCTTAACTGTTGGCACAGCTCAGCTATAGTTCTCCGGTGTAACGTCAATACCTACCTGGGTCGGGAGTGTTTGTGGCTTAGGATACTCATCGCGCTTGTTTGCTTGTCAGCGATCGGCTAGCGGCCGGCACTGCTCAAGCATGTCCTGGCAGTAGTGCAGCAGCGCAACCACATCGGCCCCGATGTTGAGGAAATGGTAGCCCATGTCTATGAGCCGCTGCAGGTTGTCCGGGCCGGCCATAGTCCCTGCGAACTTGCCATGCGCCGCTGCGGCTTCGGCAACGCGCTTGCGGGCCTCGTCAACCCTGGGATCGTCCCACTGGGCGGGAGCCCCGATGCCGTGGCTGTAGTCACCGGGGCCGAAAAAGAGCATGTCATAGCCCTCAACGGCGGCGATGGCGTCGAGCTCTGCCATCGGCTCGGGGTCCTCGATCTGTAGAATGACGAAGCGCTGGTCGTTCGCCTGCTGGATATATTCGAGGAAGTCAATGCCACAGTAGGCCCCGTCGGCGTTGCCACCGTCAACGGGCCGGCGGCCAACCGGATGGAAGCGGGTCATGCGCACTACCCTCTTGGCGTCCTCGGCGCTCATCACGTGTGGCACCATGATCCCGGAAGCGTCGAGCTCCAGCGGCCTGATGTAGTCACTATAGCTGCCCCTGGCCACGCGCACCAGTAGATCCACGTCATAGGCTTTGGCGGCCCACACTTGCTGCTCAACTACTGCCAGGTCATTGGGCACGTGCTCCATGCACGTCCAGACGCAGTCGAACCCGACGCGAGCGGCGATCTCAGTGGAACGCGCGTCGGCCAGGTTCGTCTTGAAGCAAAGCACTCTTTCTTCTGCCCGCAGCCTTTTCAGTACTCTACTTGGTCGCATTTGCATGGTTCGATACCCCATTCATCATCAAGAGCAATTGCACGGCCACAACTTCCGTGTTCCTAAGCCACTTTGGTGCTGCTTTCGGGGCGGCAACGGCCCTCCTCGTGCACCACCCTATTTCCTTGCATAAGCAGGCAATCCTCCCTGCATGAGATCCGCAACCAGGAGGGAGTTTGGTCTGCTGTGGTGAAGTTAGCCAATGAGCTGGAGGCAGCAGACGACATGATTACTCACATTGTGGCCTGCAAAGGAAATGCACATGCAAGGAGGCCGGTGTTTCGGGTTTGTTGGAGTTGCACGGCCCTTTCTCCTAGCCTTCCTGGACGACAGGCTTCCTAGCCTGTCGAGGTCTCTCGGAACACCAACGGCATGGACAGGCAGGGATGCCTGTCCTCCAGGATAAAGTTCTGGGGCGGGTCGCCACCTACTGCCTTGCCTGTCGGCTCTTCTAAGACCACAAGCTGAGTAGTTACCAGACGACAGATATCGCTGGACTGGGAGAAAGACTATGCGCGAAGTCAACCTCGGCATTATCGGCCTGGGCAACTGGCCCCGTGAGGCCTATGTGCCGAATCTCAAGAAGATGCCGGGCGCTAATGTCATAGCCGTTGCCGCCCGCACTGAACAGACCCGTGCCTTTGCGCGCGGAGAATTCGGACAAGACATTGCCACGTATGATGACTATGCCGGCCTGCTTGGCGATGACGATGTGGAGGCCGTGATGATCGCTGTCCCGAATCGCCTCCATGCCGAAGTTGTTAGCGCCGCCGCACAGACCGGAAAACATCTGTTTTTCGAGCCGCCGATTGGCCTGAACGAAGAGGAGATACGCTCCACTCTGGCCGCCCTGGAAGCGACCGATGGCATTGTGCAGATTGACCATGAGATTCGCTGTGCGCCGGTGATGGGAGAGCTCCAGCGCCGCCTCGCCGAGGGCATTATCGGGGATCCGCTGATGGCGCGAGTGCGACTGTGGGTTGACTGGGGCTTCGGCGGCCGTGACTGGGTCGAAGATGTCGAGGCCCAGGGCTTTTTCCTGTGGCTGGGCTGCTGGTATCTCGACATGCTGGACTGCGTATTCGCTCAAGCTCCCGTGCGCGCCGATGTGGCCGGCGGCCAGGCGATGAACGGTGCTCTGACCGACCACGGGTGGGCCATCCTACAATATCCCGAGGGCCGCAGCGGGGCTATCGAGTTCAGCCTGATCAACTGCGCCGGCCGCGAAGTCAGCTTGCACGTGCTGGGCAGCGAGGGCGAGATGTTCGCCGAAATGTGGGACGGGATTCTCCGCTGGCGAACCAAGGACCAGGACTGGCAGGAGTTGAGCGTGCCGTGCGAACAGCCGGCACACGGCTTTGCCGGCATGTACGAATCGCTAGCCGGCTTTGTCGGTGCTGTAGCCGAGGGCACGCCGGTGCTGGCTAATCTGGACGTAATCCGGCGAGTACACAAGGCAGTGATTGCCTGCAGCAAAGCTGAGGCACAAAGCCGCAGTATTGCCATTGAGTGACGGCGAAGGGATGTCGAAAATGAGCGAAGAGCGGACCGTCTTCAACAGTGACCGCCCGGACGGGCGTTTTCTGCATATCGAAGGCTTTATGCACGAGTACCTGAAGGATATCAAGCCGGTTCTGGAGTTCGACCCCAACATGAAG
>JALGTY010000384.1 GCA_029821145.1 Candidatus Zipacnadia bacterium | reverse complement strand
CGTCCAGTGCGTCTATGCGGCCGAAAGCGGCATCGAGCTGGCGATGGCCCGGGCTAACCGTGGCGATATTCCCGCCCAGCCGGTTACCGGAAGCGTCGGCACCGCCTTTTTCACTACCCAGGTCCGCCAGGCTGATGGCAAGCTCCTCATGGTCTCCGACGGAACCCAGCAGCGCCCCGGACGCGCCGATCTCGTCCGCCGCATCCAGGTACAATGTCAACGCTCCGGCGGCAGCTATCTCGTGACCAATTGGCAGTCCGTGCCACCGCCCGAGACGACCACCATTGAGCCCGCACCCATCTCCCCGCAGGAGGAGAACCGATGACCAGCCGCCGGGGCTTCGTATATATGGACATCTTCTGCACCATCGTCATCATAGCGCTAATGTATCTCATGGTGATGTCTTACTCGGTGCGGTCGCTTGACAAAGCCCGCCGCAGCGTCTGCTTGCAGAATATGAAGGAAATCAGCGTGGCACTGCGGGCCTACGCCCTCGACTACGGCGGCGCGTTTCCGGCGCAGCAAAACGGCCTGGCTGCACTTTGTGACCAGTATGCCGCCGACCGGGCCATCCTGCTCTGCCCGCAGGTGGACCATTGGATGAGGCAGCATCCTGACGGCACGCCACCGTCCCGGCTCGATGACCGCCCGGACCTGCCGGTGGATTACGTCTATCGCGGCGGACTCTACAGTGATGATCTGCCCTCACTGGCGCTGGTAATGGACTACTCGACCCGGCAGCATCAGGGCGGCGCCAATGTGCTCTATCTCGACGGCCATGCGCAATGGAAACCGTTCGCGGAAGCCGACGCCGACACTGCGCAACTCCTGAACTCGGGCTCGCTTGATGTGCTGCCGTCTTTGAGGGGGCCGGTCAAATGAAACGCGGCTTCATACTCATCGAATTTGTCACAGCGATAGCGATAATCGCCATTCTCGCCGCGATTCTATTTCCGGTTTTCGCTCGGGCCAGAGAAAAGGCCCGCCAGATGAGCTGCCTGCAGAACCTGCTCAACGTCGGTATCAGCCTGCGCCATTACGCCGCTGATTACCACGGCCATTTCCCGCCCACCGACAACGACCTCTCGCCCTTGCTCTACCAGTACCTGCCCGATGAGCGGGCCCTGGACTGCCCCTCGATAGCTCAGGACTTTGACGGCAAAGCCGGTGACTACTCCTACAAGGGCGGCTACCAGGAGGACGACCGCGGGGACTTGATGTTGATGACCGATCGCGGATTCGAACCCCACAATGGGGGTAGTAACTGCCTCTTCATTGACGGGCATGCAAAGTGGATGAAGGCAGGCAGCAGGTACGAGAGCCCGTACTTGAAGTTAATGCCTGGTCTGCAAAAGTCGGAGGCACCAGAGGCATCCGAACCTCCGCCAGGTGGTGGAACATGCTGCCCATAGATGCGCCTGCAAGACTATTCCGAGACACTGCCGCATGCCTTTCGGAGGGGCCGAATGGGTGGCCTGAGCGAAGCGAAGGACGGGCCCCATCCGGCCCACGGCCTTTCTCATCGCACGGCCCTGGCCTCCTCCCCGTCGCCGGCCTCTGCATGGCTGACGTGCTCCTTACGGTGGCGATGATCGCGATCCTGGCGGCGATTCTGTTTCCGGTATTTGCCCGCGCTCGCGAGAAGGCACGTAGTGCCAACTGTGTCGGCAACCTGGTCAACATCGGCCTGGCCTTGCGCACTTACGCCGCCGACAACGACATGGCCTACCCGCCGCGCGACAACGACCTCAAGCCCCTGTGGCCGGTGTACTGGAGTCGCTCACGCGAGGCAGCCTACTTCACGTGTCCGAGCGTCTCGAGTATGGGCATAAAGATGGGGGCCATGCCGGGCGATGAGCCGGAAGCGGTACCGGAGCCACCCAGCTCCCCTCCACCGCCCCCGGCACGCCCCTTTATGGACGGGTGGCCACCACCCCCACCCCCACCCGATCCGACATCCATGGACACAACGCCTGCTCCTCCAGGCCATCTTCCGGGCGGGGCGGAGATCGTCTTCTGCCAGCCTCCGCCACCGCCTGGACAGGAAATGCCTCCCTCGGAGATGCCGCCTGAGCCGATTATGACGGGACCACCGCAACCTGGTCCGGACGATCCCTCCGCCACGTGCTATTTCTATGTCAGCGGTTACCGCTATGACCAGTTCACCCGCCGCATGCCAATCTCCGGCGACCTGGCTCCCGACCGGCACAACGAGCGTGGCAATGTATTGTTTACCGACGGGTCGGTGAAGCCGTGGACGCCGGCGGACTATCGCCGGGCCGGTCTGGACCGATACGTATGGATGGACGGGGTCACCAACCCGTAGCGCGGGCTTTCCAGCCCGCGAAGCCTCTTTAGTTCCCCCTTCCCTGGTAGGGAAGGGGCGGGTACCCACGCCGTAGGCGAGGGTGAGGTTAGGCAATTGATGAGGAGACCGCCAAACAAAGGCTTCAGCGCATTAGAGTTCGCCATGGTCATGCTCTTATTCATGGTCTTCACGGGTATGGTCATGCTTTATGGCCGCGGGGCGCGCGGCAAGGCACGCGAGAGCAACTGCCTGAGCAACGTCAAGCAGATCGCTATTGCGTCGGCGACCTATGCCGCTGACAACGATGGCTTCTACCCGCGAGCCGAGCCTTTCCTGGCCATCATGCCCTATATGAAGAACATCCAGGTACTCCGCTGCCCGGCTGAATCCGACAGACGCAAGACCGACGGGGACGAAATTGATGTCAGCGATGCGGACCGCGCAGTCGGCGCCGGCTTCATCATTCTTGACAAAACCATGGAACCCCGGTGGGAGCAGGTTCATTACTTTCTTGTCCCCGGCCTGTCCAGTGATGACCGGCCGGACACCATACTCGTCTATGATGATGTCCCGGACCGGCATCCCAGCAAATCGTTCAACATGGCACGCATTGACGGATCGGGAAAGAACCTGCCGGCTGCACAGTGGCCCGGGCCGCCCGATGAAATGAAGGAGGCTCCTGATGAGAAATAGAGCTGGCTTTACGCTGATAGAATTGCTGGTGGTCATCGCGATAATTGCGATAATGGCCGCCACGCTTGCTGGTGGTCATCGCGATAATTGCGATAATGGCCGCCACGCTGATGCCTTCGTACTCGACGACCAACGATCGCAGCCGGGTGGCGGAGTGCGAGTCCAACATGACCGCCATTTACCTGGGTATCCAGATGTGGGTCGAGGACCACGGCCGCCGCCCCGAAAGCCTGCAGCAGCTTTACGAGAAGGGCTATGTCAGCGATGATTCGATGCTGCGGTGTGGCAAGACGGGGGCGGAGTATCACTACAATGCGAAGGCCGGCAAAGCGGAGATAATGTGCGCGTGCGTACATCCGGACACCGAGCCTGGCAAGCGCCCCCATTCATTCAGGCAGTCTTACGTGGCGCTCCTCGGCGGCGGCAAGCTGGTCGAAGAGGGCCGCAAGACCGGCTCACTGCCGGATTACGGCGTGAAGCCTGAGCAGACCAAGCCATCTGACGAAGACGCCATGCCGCCACCGCCAGGGTCTCCTCCCCCACCTCCAACTCCGTAGCC
>JALGTY010000383.1 GCA_029821145.1 Candidatus Zipacnadia bacterium | reverse complement strand
ACTCGAACTGGCCGGCTCGGTTCTGAGTGGCGGTCCTGGGGCCTGAGCGGTGTTCTGGCGCTGCCTCCGCGCCGACGAGACCGCGCTGAGCTGCTGGGCCGCACAGGTTTCATCTGTGCCCACGCCAGATTCTGCGCTTTTCACTTTCCGTGCGGGCACAGATTCGGCTATAATAGACTTGTATTCCCAAAGACTTCATGGCAGGAGGGGGTATTGGTGCAATGCGAAAGACTAGCAACATCGTGGGCCTTTCTGTGATATCCAGTTCCGAGGGCGTTGATCTCGGCCGCGTGAGCGAGGTTGTGGTTGACCTTGCGCAGGGCGTAGTTGTGGGGATGGTCATCGGTTCCGGCCCGGATGAGAAGGGCATATTGGCCGAGGACATTGCCATTACGGGGCCTGATGCCTTGATGATTCCTGACCGCTCGAAGGTTCAAAAGCTGACAGAGCTGCCTGAGCTGGCCGAAAAGCGTCCAACCTCACCTGAAAGAACGGTAACGGTCGTAAGCGAATCTGGCACCAAACTGGGCACGCTTGCCGAAGTCTATATTGAGCCGGCTGACAATACCGTTGTGCGCTACGAGATTTCCGGCGGCGCGGTTCGGGACTTGACTGATGGTACTCTGGCCTTGTCGGTGATGGAGGGCATAGTTCATGGCCCTGACATTGTCGTCGTACCAGACGCGGCGATTGCCGAGCTGGACGAACAGGTCGGAGGGCTGAAGGGGGCCTGGGCGCAGGTTTCCCGTGCCTTGAGGGAAGATTACGAGGAAGCTTCGGAAAGGGCGGGCGAGCTCTACCAACGCTCCGCCGAGGGTCTCAGGGGTGCCGTCGAAGAAGCGAAACAGCGCTCCCAGCAGGCGCGGGAAGCACTGGCAGCCAAGGCGGCCGAGGCACAGACGCAGGATGAAGCCCCCGCCGCGGAGAGTGCGCCCGAGAAACCTAAACCCGAAGAGAGTGAAGAAGTGACAGGCAAGAAGAAAGCGACAAAGAAGAAAGCGGCCAAGAAGAAAGTAAAGAAGGCCAAGAAGAAAAAGGCCGACGATTCGGGTGACAAATAGCCGCCGGCGGCAGCAAGGTTAGGAGAAAGAGTCCGTTGATGGATACTGAATTGATCAGGTCTGCCCAGGCCCTTGAGGGCGTTGACGTACTGCTGAATGAACCGTTGTCGAGGCACACTTCATTGGGCGTCGGCGGGCCGGCAGACCTTTTCGTAGTTCCTCATTCGACAGACGCGCTGTGTGCAGTAGTCAACTACGCAGTTGCGGCCCAAATCCCGTTTTTCGTCTTAGGCGAGGGTACCAATGTCATTGTCCGCGATGGTGGCATCCGGGGCATGGCCGTTAAGCTTGGCCAGAACCTGGCAGTCATATCGCGCGATGGCAGTCTGGTCACGGCGCAGGCCGGGGCACGTCTGGCCATGCTATGTCGCAAGTGCTGCGAGTGGGGTCTGTCGGGACTGGAGTTTGCCGCCGGGATTCCCGGCTCTATGGGCGGCGCGCTGGTTATGAACGCCGGGGCATACGATGGCGAGGTGGGGCATGTTGTGGATTGGGTCCTGGCGATTGACCGGGACGGGCAAGAGCGCCGATTGTCCAGGGACGGGCTGGATATGACGTATCGCCACAGCACGTTTCAGCACAATGGCATGATCATTGCCGAAGCGGGTTTTCTGCTGCGGCCCGACGATCCGAAGGCGATCCGCAGTCGTACTTACGCAGTCGTAGAGGACCGGTGCTGCAAACAGCCGGCTGCTCAGCGCAGCGCCGGGTCTGTCTTCAGGCGACCCAAGGGGGACTATGCCGGCCGGCTGCTCGAGGAAGCAGGGGCCAAGGGGCTCCAGGTTGGCGGTGCGAAGATATCGGAGAAACACGCCAACTTCATCGTCAACTCCAACGCCGCCACGGCCGCGGACATACTCGAGCTGATCGAACTGGCTCGCCGGCGCGTACACGACCAGTTTGACGTTTGGCTGGAGTCAGAGGTCATGGTGGTGGGCGAGGAGCCACAATAGCGTTTCATGGGCGACTGGGCCGGGATGTGTTTTCGCATCTTTCACAACATGACGCTGCTGTGGATTGGTCGCAATTATCGTGGCAGCTCTGTGCCAGCAGGTCGTTTATCTGACTGCAATTGGACAGGAACTCGCGCGGAGACGTGATGAAATGCCTGACATCCGGGACAACATAGTCAAATGCATCGGAAACACCCCGCTGGTACGCCTCAACAAGGTCATTCGGCAGGGCGGAGCAACTGTGTATGCGAAGCTGGAAGCGCATAACGCGGGCGGCAGCGTCAAGAGCCGCATCGGCTTTGCCATGCTGGAGGCGGCCACCAAGGCGGGCGATTTCGTCTGGGGCGAGACCGTCATCATCGAGCCGACCAGCGGCAATACCGGTATCGCCCTGGCCCTGGCGGCGGCGGTTGGCAGGAACCGGATTATATTGACCATGCCCGAAGCGATGAGCGAGGAACGCCGCCGCTTGTTGGCCGGCTATGGGGCAGAGCTGGAGCTCACGGATGCGGCCAAGGGTATGAATGGTGCGATCGAGCGAGCGCACGAACTCCTTGATGAGATTGGTGACGCCTACATGCCGAATCAGTTCGAGAACCCCGCCAATCCGGCCGCCCACGAGGCCACCACTGGCCCGGAGATCTGGCGCGACACCGGCGGGGATGTGGACATCTTCGTAGCCGGCGTCGGCACCGGCGGAACCATCACCGGCGTGGGACGGTATCTGAGGGCTCAAAGCCCCCATGTGCAAATAGTCGCCGTCGAACCCGCCGGCAGTCCGGTGCTTTCGGGCGGGCAGCCGGGTAAGCATGCCATCGCCGGCATCGGCGCGGGCTTTTGCCCGACTGTGCTCGATTTCAGCCTCATTGACCGTGTCGTCACGGTAACCGATGAGGAGGCCAAAGCCATGGCCCGTCGTTTGGCTGAGGAAGAGGGCATATTCTGCGGCATCTCGTCCGGCGCGGCCGTTCACGTAGCCGTACAGATCGCTACTGAAGCCGACGCGGACCGGACTGTCGTCACTGTATTGCCTGACACCGGCGAACGCTACCTCTCCACCGACCTTTTCCGCAGCCCGACATAGTGTCACGCCGCAGTTCTTCCCCGTATGCGCGTGCCCTCGCGACATTGCTTGCCCTGGATTG
>JALGTY010000382.1 GCA_029821145.1 Candidatus Zipacnadia bacterium | reverse complement strand
ATGGGGGGGGACAGTCCCTAAAGGGACAGTCCCCCTCCACCAGCCGCGTATCACGAGGGGACTGTCCCTTTAGGGACTGTCCCCTGGGTAAGAAGCAGCAGCGTCTTTCCCGCAGGGGCTGAGCTTGTCGAAGCCCAGCCTGTGAGTCTCCGCAAACGAGGTTTTGAGACCGCTTCTAGAACATGCCCGGGTAACATTGCCGGTACTGAGCGAACCTTGCCTTCATTTGCTGAGGCGAGGCTGTCCCCGTAGTCCCGATCTGTTGCACGGTGATCGAGGCGGCCAGGTTGCCGAATACGCCCGCCTCCGCAGCCGATGCGCCCGCGCACAGAGCCGGCACGATCCCCGCAGTAGTGCTGT
This sequence comes from Candidatus Zipacnadia bacterium, assembly GCA_029821145.1. Lineage (GTDB taxonomy): Bacteria > Armatimonadota > Zipacnadia > Zipacnadales > UBA11051 > UBA11051. Next base: position 2,813 of record JALGTY010000382.1, on the reverse strand, counting down.
CGCCGGCGCCGACTATGTCAATCGGCTCTGCCACCTGGTAGCCGGGGAGGTCTGTGAATTCCTCGCCGTCGCGCACTGCAATGCCGTTCTCGCCAAGCGTCAGATAGACAATACGGCCGGTGCGCTCGGCCAGACGGCGGGTGATCTCGGCCGCCTGGTCAGTGCTGATTGCGTCGCCGCCCTCCAGCCCCGCCGCCCGTGCACCTTCTGAGGCGTTGGGCTTGATCATCACCTTGGCGAATTGCCCGATATTGGCCCGCGAGTCCACAAGCAGCGGCATTTCCGGCCGCTTTGCCCCTAGCTGGCAGATGATTTCCCTCATACGCGGGCTGATCACCCCCAGGTCCGGCTCTGCCACCTGATCAGCAATAATTATGCCGTCAACTTCGTCCACGCAGGCCCATATCCGCTTGACCAGTAGGTCCTCCATCCGCTTGCTCAGCGGCCCGCGGTTGCGGATATCAATGCGGTTTATCTCTTCCTCCGTACCGTCACAGTGCTTGAGCATCGGCTTGGTGTAAGTGGGAGTGAAGCTGTCGGGGTCTTCCATCAATCCGATGATGTCTGCGCCCCATTGCTGCAATCCCATCCGCAGTTCGAAGCCTTCGCCGTCGCAGCCGGTGACCCCGATAGCCTTGATCAACCCGACGCCGAGCGCATGCAGGTTGGCCACGACTGTGCCGGCGGCCCCGGGGCTGATCCTTTTCGCGACGACCTGGTGGGCGTCCAGGCCGGTCTCGAGGGACAGCTCGGCTAAATCGGGGTCAATAATCAGGTACTTGTCCAGGAAGTAATCCCCGATTACGGCCAGAGAAATGTCGCCGAAGCTGTCGAGGATCTCAGCAAAACGGCCCGCCGTCAAGTTGACCACAGCTTCATCACCCGCCGGTGCAAGTTGGGAATTGAGATGCGGTGGTCCAGCTTGAAGTACAGGCTTTCTCCGCCGTCGGCGACGGCGCGCACCAGGATCGTCTTCCAGGGGCGGTAGTAGTACATCGGGTTATCCTTCGTCGGCTGCTGGTGATAATCTGCGCCCAGCTCGACCAGGTCGAAGTTCGCCGTCATGAAGTGCCGCAGGTCCTCGCCCTGCTGATACGCCACATTCCGCGCCATTGACAGGGCCTTCAGATAGACCTCGGGCCCAGTCACTGCGCTCCCGATATTGAGAAAAACGCCGCCTTCCAGTTGCGCGACTGCGTGTGCGAAGATCAGAAAGTCGCGATACGACGCCTCACCCAACGCCGCCCCGTCGCAGTTGGGCAGTTCATGGGTAATATCAGCGCCGATGCCGAGATGCACCGTCGCCGGTATCTTCATATCATAGGCCGCGGCCAGGACGCTTTGCTCGACATGCGGGCATTGCTGCTCTACAATCATCCTCCCGACCGCCTCGCCCAGGCCGATGTTATCTCGGCAGGCGGCTTTCGCGGCCTCGTTGAGATTGCCGGTCTCCTCCCACAGCCCGAACTGCCCTTGCTGGATGTACTTGGCCACGCTCTCGGTAGTTGCGCCGATGAGTGACAACTCGTAATCATGGATGATGCAGGCCCCGTTCATGCCCAGGTGGGTGATGATGCCCTGCCGGATGAAGTCGGCCACGAAGCGGGACAGGCCCTGCTTGATGACGTGCGCGCCCATCATCCAGATGACCTGGCAGCTCTGCTTGCGCGCGGCGATGATGCGCTCGGCAAGCTTGTCCATATCAGGATCATCCAGCTCCTTGACGGGGTCGGAAAGCTGCATGACTTCGGCGATGGTCATGTCATGTTCGCGCTCGCTCAGCGGCAGCACTTGCAGCTTGCTTCTATCGAACTCAGGAAACGGCATCACCAGCCCCTCCATTCGCGTGGGGTACCCACTCCGCAGGAGTGGGTCAGGCTTCCAGCCCGACAGCCGTTGTCGTTCGGAGCCCCCCCTCCGAAAGCTAACGTCTCAACCTTTTGGCGCGTAGGTCGGGCTTTCCAGCCCGACAGTCGTTGTCGTTCGGAGGGGCCGAATAGGGTGGATTTTGCGAAAGCAGAATTCGGGTTCCCTATCCGGCCCAGGGCCCCAGCCCGACTCGTTCTCATTCCTCCGCCATCAGGTATTTGATTAATTCTTCATACTCGCGGAACTCCGGCACGATTATGTCAGCACCCGCCTGCACCAGCCGGTTGCGCTTCCAGGGGTTGATACCCTCGCGCTTGTATTCGTCAGTCGCGGCCCCGACAGCTACGCCGCCGGCCTCCTTGACGTTGAGAATCTCCACGTACCCGTCACCGCAGGCGACCAGTTCCGGCCCGTGCAGGTTGTTTTCACTGATGATCTGCTCGATGACCATCTTTTTCGAGAAATTCTCGTATGTGTCCACCGCGCCGTAGATATGCGGGGCGAAATATTCGGCCACACCGACCAGTTCGGCCTCGTGTCTGACGTACTCGATGTCGGTGCCGGAGGCGAGGTAGAGCTGCACGCCGCGAGACGCAAGCTCCTGCACCAATTCCAGTGACCCGGGGATACGCATCTCTTCCTGGGTGTATGTGCCGTCCTGCACGCCCTCGATACGGTCTTCGATGCGCTCCCACAGCCGCTGCAGGTACTCGCGCTTGTACTCGACCGCCTCTTCAGGTGTCCCACCGCGCTTCTGTATCTCCTCAGCCAGCCGCATCATCTGGTAGATCGTCTGCTTGCCGGTGAGTGTGACCACGAAGTCCTCGACCAGTGTGTGCAGTTCCTGCTCGCTCTCACCGCTGTCGAGCTCTGCCAGCTTCTCGACCAGCATCGGGATCATGACATCCTGCCAGCCCTGCCGGATGAGTGAGATCGTGCCATCG
>JALGTY010000381.1 GCA_029821145.1 Candidatus Zipacnadia bacterium | reverse complement strand
GGGCCTGAGAGCTACTCGCTAACGGTGGCCGCAGCCAAAAGCCAAAACCCAACAGCCCAAAAAATAAAGCAAAAGCTCCACCACACCCTTGACTGGCCGTTTCATAGGGGCCTGTCGCAGCAGGCCGAGCTTGTCGAGGCCTGCAAGGCTGGCCCAGCCGCGTGGGTCGGGCTTTCCAGCCCGACAGCCTTTGTCGTTGGCCGTTTGGGTGCGCAGACCTCGCCAGGACAGCGTCCTGCGTGGGCCGGCCACACCCACTGCTGCGCAGTGGGTACCCGCGCACAAAACTACTGTGCGCCACTCGACGCGGCCCCCCACAAGGCCACGGCAACGGCCTCTGTCGCAGACCTCCGCACCTCCAGGCAGGAATTTGTGCGCTCAAGCGTGAAAGAGAACCTCCGATAATCATGGATAATCATGGTAACCAGGATCACCTTCCACACCAAACCGCCCCAACCCAAACGCAAACGCAGACGGAATGTAGTCGGCTTCGTCAAGTCCCGCCTCGAAAGCCCCGGCTGGATGGGATTCCCAGGCCTCCGCCGCGCGGAACCCCGAAGTCGCTCACTCGCATCTCAGACGTGAAGCGCCGGGGCTGACAGAGCAGTGCCCCCCCGAAACCCGATGCCGTTGTAGGGACGCATGGCATGCGCCCGCAGGCTCCGCTGTTGCGGTTGTCGTAGCCGTCGGAGGGGCCTGCCGAAGGTTCGTTCAGCTTGTCTGAACGAACCTGAGACTGGCCCGCGACCCTCCTCACCGCGTGGGCCAGGCTTTCCGGTTCGACAGCCTCACCGCCCTGAGCTTGCCGAAGGGCAGCCTGGCAATGCTTTTCATTCATCCCATAGGTCAGGCATCCCAAATATCGTCGCGTGGCTCGGGCTTTCCAGCCCGAGTCGCCGTTGCAATTGTTCTCCGGAGGGGCCGAATGGGTGGCCTGAGCGCAGCGAAGGACGGGCCCCATCCGGCCCGCTGTTGCCGTGGCCGTTCGCGTTCCCCTCTCCCTGCGGGAGGGGAATTGAAGGGGTGAGGGTGCCGTTGCCGTTCTCCCCCTCCCGTTTCGGCGGGTACCCACTCCGGAGGAGTGGGTGAGGACTGGCGCGGGTTGTGGGTTCTCTAGTCGCCGCCCGCAGCCCCCGCAGAAACTCGATGCAACAGGCGCCGGGCACGCCGAAATGCCCGGTACAAGTCTTTCTTCGTAGTCAGGTAATTGAGACTGCCGAACAGGCAGGTGACCACATCGAATCTGTCCGGTAGCGAGGAACCGCGCGCATGCCCTCAGATCGGAGGGCTTCTAAGGCACAACTCTGTTGCTGCTCGAATCACGTGAAGTGTAGATCGACGCCGAACAGAACGGCACCCAGTCTCCTCGCCACTCCCTGGGATGCAATGTTGCTCCAGGATGTACTGTAGAGCGGAATATGTCCAAGTTGCTCAACGGCCAGCGCCCAGCCCGTGACTACATCGGTCGCGTATCCCTTTCTTCGGCAACCTTCCAAAGTGTGAACGCCTGCCTCATGTGCCATCGGAGAAATCCGTACACTGTGACAGATAGACACCGCTCTCCCGTTATCGACGGCTGCTGTGATAGGCTGACGAAACTCTATCTCTGGAATGGTGTCTCGAAAGCCGAAGCTTAGGAGCTCTGAATTCTCAGCGGTAATCCTCACGACGTTTGAAGGAGCCTCAGTCTGATTGGGGATTCGGTATGCTGGTCCGGTCCACACCCGTTCTATCTCTACGTGTGCCTTGAGGACCTCCCTGAAAGCCTCGAAGTTATTGGGCTTTTCCCTAAGGTTAGTAGGAATAGGCTCTTGCGAACACAAATCAAGTAGCCTGCTGACGACATTATTCGGCAGGTCATATCGGAAACGCAAAACATTAGCATCCTTCGTCATTCCAATAAAGAATCGCGGCGCAGGATCCCCTCCCGGCTCGTTGATGCTGACGAGTCGGCCGCCGTCGTCATGAGTAAAGAGGGTCTCAACGTGTATTTCCATAAGCTTTCTGAGGGTAATCATAGGTGATTGATCCCTAACGCACTTCTCAGACTATGCGTATGCACCGCAAAGGTCGGGCATGGCTCGTGGTCATTGACATTTCCTAAAAGGCTCGCCATAACCTGCTTCCATGAAGACGGTGCCGAGAATCCTCGGATGTCTCTACTCGCCATGCCAGAGGATATCCGAACGGTCATGAAATCCCAGAATGCCCAGTTGTCGTTGCAGGCCGCAGCGAACTCTTTTCCGTAGATGGCCATAAGTGGTCACTCCCGAACTGTACGTTATCGGCGTAGTCTTTCCGCTGTTTCTCGGATAGCTTCGGCCGCTGCGCAGAAAAGACTGGCGAATTGAGAACACACCTCGAGGCTTCCGGCTGCATGGGATTCCCAGGCCCCCGCCGCGCGGAACCCCGAAGTCGCTCACTCGCATCTCAGACGTCAAGCGCCGGGGCTGACAAAGCAGTGCCGCCCCGAAACCCGATGCCGTCGTAGGGGCGCAATTCATTGCGCCCTGCCGTAGCCGCCTGAGGTTGTCCGTCGGGCGCCCGCGACACCGATGCTAGGCACGCTATCCCCCTTGCAGAAGTTTTGGGAAGGGGGTTTGGGGGAAACCTTTTTGCAAAAAGGTTTCCCCCATGCGGGCGCATGCCATGCGCCCCTACAACGGCGCTAGAACCGGCGTGCCACGACACACCGCCGCCTCATAGTTGTCTCCCACCCCGTAGTCGTAGATGACGAACCGGGCCGGGTCATCCGTGGGACCGAACAACTCCTGCAGCTTCGCAGCGGCCAGCGGCTCCTGCAGGTACAGGTCGTAATCTGCCGCGCCGGTGATCCATCCGGCACCGTTGACGCCGCGCAGCAGCAGCGATGCCGCCCCGTCAGCGCTTTCTACCCGTGCTCCGGCGAAGCGGCAGGAAAAGTCAAACAGATTCCCCTCTTCGTCCACTCTACCCGTAGCGAACGGCAGGCACACATCGTTCTCAATGCGCCCCTCCTGGTAGCCGACAGGTAGGCCCACGCCCAGCAGCGCGGTTTCCTTGAGCCGCAGGATCGTATCGCGGCCATCGTCACTTCTCCGGGAGCTAATCACCTGGTACATTGATGAGCGGCCGGAGTTGTAGATGCGAATCCATCGCGGCGCCGAGCGGCCGGTGGGAAGATGACCCGACACGGTAATCGTGTTCGCCTCACGGTCAAGGGCCATGATCTCTCCGCGCAAGACGCCATCTTCGCTCTGCCCGGGAAGGTAGCCAAAGCTCACATTGCGCACTTGCGCGTCCGCAACCATGGTACGCACGGAGACGCCGATGCTGCGCTGCGCACCGCGGTTGAGAACCTCATCGTCTGACGGGGCGTAAATGGCTATCTCGTCTAGCGCGCCGGCACGCTCCACCCTGACCGTCAGCGGCCACTGTCCGCTGGCTGTTACCTTCTTGATGCGGGCCTCCCCCTCGCTCCGATACGGTTCCAGAATTGTCAAAAAGCGCGTCTGCAGAGCTTCCGTCTGCAGAGCTTCCTGCCCCTCGTGGCGCACGAACAGGTACGGCAGGTGCCACTCTTCCGGGCGTGCCGGCGACCTGCCGGTGCCATAGATGAGTTGCCGCTCACCATCTACCGGCACCACATGCAGTCGCAGCCCCGCCGGCTCCTTGAGTTGATAATCCCACTGTAACATCGCGTGCTGTTTCAGCGTAGCACGCTTGACGCCGGTGATGTAGCACAGAGCGTCCTGGGTCTCCTGGCCGCGCACGTTGACATACTTGCCATCATAGGGCACCTCCGGGCCGGCCGCAGTGCCCTCCTCCTGCGCAGCCCAGTTCAGATCTGGCAAGGCCGGCTCCCGCAAGACGCTGTGCCAGCTCTGGTCATGGCGCATGCCGCCCTCGACAACGAACAGGTCCAGCAGATAGCTCTCCTGCTCGTCCTCCTCGATCATCACGCAGATGCGCTCGTATCTGCTTACTGGCGGCTGGTCCGGCTCAAGTTCGGGATGATGCCTGTAAGGCTGGTGTGCGATGGCAGCTACCTGCACGCCCACACGATCGCCGATGAGCGACACCCAGCCGCGTGGCACTTTATGCGCC
>JALGTY010000380.1 GCA_029821145.1 Candidatus Zipacnadia bacterium | reverse complement strand
ACATGTGCCGATCCTTCTCTCTTGAGGTCGCGGCGGCCACTGCCCCGACGGTTGACTGACACGGGCGGCTTCTGCTGCTACTGCTTCGCCTCCAGGCGGGCGTTGGCCCAGACCCCGGCGTCGTTGGAATAACTGTTGCCGCCGACTGTGACCACCAGCTTCAGCTTTTGCGTCTCGCCAAGGTCAAGGCAAAGCGCCTTGACCTCGCCGCCGGCTTTCAGTACCCCCGTTTCGTGCAGCTTGCGCCATTCGTCGTCGGCCCCGGCCACGTGCACCTCGAACGTGACATTGCCGTCAGGCCCTGCTGAGTCGGCTATCCCGACGACCGCTCTGAAGATGCGATGGTCCGGATATGGCGTCAGGTCATAGACGATTTCGGCGGGCGTAGTGTCCCTGTGAGGAATGGTCACAAATGATTTTTCGAAATGCCGGCCCTTCAGATTCCACCCCGGCTTGTCAGCATCCCTGGGCGTTGTTCGCATGCCGCCATAAGCCGCGAGCGATACGGGCTTGATATCCATCAGAAATACGGCCTTCTCGCTCGGAGACGCAACATCGCCAAGCATGATGCTCACGGCAGAGACTGCGTCGTTGAGAGCCCGATCTCGCGCCTCCACCTGCAGCAACAGCGGATAGTCCATTTCGCCCATTGCTTCCTGGCCGGCCTGAGCAGCGAGGGTGTTGAGATTCAGCGTGAGAGCAGTCCGGGTTTTGTCCAGCTTCTCGACAGTAATGCCGGGACCATCAGCAGCTATGGGCAGGTTGCCCAGAGTGAGCTCCAAAGGCTGCAGCGGGCTATTGTCCTGGAAGATCAGTCGCAGCGTCTGCGGAGCCACTACGGCGAGGTCAAGGTCTTCTTCGTACTCAACTTGCCGGCCGTCGGCGGTCAACTCGACCAGGCGCGGCGGCTCGTTGTCGCTGTAGTCCACCTTCGGGTCGGGGTTGACAACGATCCAGCCCTGGCCGCTTTGCATCTGCTCGGCGGTGATTTCAAAGCGGCCATTTTTCGCCACTAGCTTGTGGGTTGCCTTGGCTTGTCCAGCATCCTTGAAAACTACGACGCTGTCGCCGGCCTCCGGAAGCGTCACAACAACTTCGGCGCTAGTGCTGGACAGCAGATATAGCCGCGGCTCGATAGTCTGCGCATGCACGACTGCGGCCACTAACGCGAGCAATAACGCGAAACCCAGTCGGAACCCGCTCTGCTGCATGCCAGAACCTCCCACCTATCCATGTCGTTTTATCATCCGAGAGAAGCTGTCATTTGGGGCTGGCCCTCAATAGCCTTTGTGTTTGAGGCTGTGAAGGAGCGGGTACACCTCGTTGTGGTTTGGATCGAGTTCCACCGTCTTTTCCGCTTCCTTCTTCGCCTCCGCGTAGCGCTTGAGTTTGTAGTAAGCCTCTGCCAGGCGGTAGTGAGCTTCGGCGTATTCGGGCCTGGCTTCGATGGCCTGCTTGTATGCCGCTATGGCCTCATCCATCCTGCCCTCATCAGCCAGCAGATTACCCAGACTCACACCTGCGTCGCTGAACTTGGGCCTGATTCCGAATGACTTTCTGTACGCCGCGAGGGCTTCTTCGGTTTTGCCTTGCTCCTGAAGCGCACGCCCAAGGTTCCAGTGGACCAGGAATAGCTCGGGGTCGATTTTGAGGGCGTCTTTGTATTTTACGATGGCGCCGTCGAGGTCGCCTTGCTTGACGCAGACCCGTGCGAGGCCATGGTGGGCGTCGGCAGACTGTGGGTCTATTTCGAGGATGCCCTGGAACGCGGCGATGGCTGCCTCGAAGTCGCCGAGGCCGTGGAGATAAGCCCACGCGAGGTGCATCCGTGCCCGAAGATGGCCGGGATCAAGGCGGATCGCTTCGGTCAAATGAGCGATGGCTTCTTCGGACTTGGCCTCGTCGTCGTCTGTCATTCCCTGCATGGAGAGTTCCATTCCGAGCTCGAAGTGGGTCTGTGCATACTCGGGTGCGAGGCGCACTGCTTCTCTGTACTCTGCAATCGCCGGCTCCCTGTCATACTGGGCCCAGACGAGCAGACCGAGTTGGCCGTGCGCTTCGGCAAGGTCGGGATTGATGTCGAGTGCCGCTTGGGCCCGCGCGAGCTTGTCTTCGCGAGGATCTTGTGAGCAGTTCATTCGCAAGAGAGCCTGGGGATTCCGAGGGGTCTGCACGAGCAGTTCGCGGAGACGCGCGATGGTAGTCTCGGTATCGGGCACGAATGTCGAGGTATGCTGTGTGCCGTCGGCCAGAGTAACGACGACGCTGACCTCAGTCTCCGGTTCCAGCCACACCAAGGCTTTGAAAGCAATGGCCTCGATGTCATCCGGCGCGCCAAATGGCTTCAGGCCTGTGAAAAGGGGTCTCGCCTGCTTATCGTTGACGGCGACAGAGCTGACCTCCCCAGGTGCTGCGACCAGGCCCTCGACGTCGAGCCGTAGCTTCACCTTCAGGCGACAATAATGCCCCTGGTCGTCGCTCTGAGGACAGGTGAGTTCGACCCACGGTCCGGGTTCATCTGCCTGGGTCCTGGCTGGGCATGCCGACATGAACATGGCCATCGCCAGTGCCACGGCCAGCAAAGCGGCTCCTGTTTTTGTGGCGCTCATCATCTTGCCTCCGCTTTGCAGTAACTCGTCGGCTGCGGGTGACCTGCAGCGGGTCGTCTCATAAGATTCTTTTCTCCAACGCAGTGGCGGCACCTGCGAAGTGGGCTATGAATCGGAAGAAATCGCGAGCGAGGTTGACAGCGATTGGGAGCTGTGCTAATGTTCAATTGCACTCTTATAAGAGTATAGGAGGAGTGCCCGATGCGTTGCGAATAAAAATGCAGAAAGCGAGAGAGCAAGTAGAATGATCCAACCCCATGGCGGGAAACTGGTAAATCAGATACTCAGTGGTGATCAACTCGACGACGCTGTGATGCAGGCGGCGACGCTGGAAAAGCTGACTGTCTCCGACGTGCTGGCCAGCGATATACAGAACATCGCCCGTGGGGTCTTCAGCCCCCTGGCAGGCTTTGTCGGCAAGGATGATTTCGACAGTATCGCCACAAACGACCGGATGGTTGATGGGACGATCTGGACGATACCGATTATCCTCGATGTGCCTGAGCAGGGCACGGTCACGCCCGGGCAGGAAGTGGCGCTGTGCCGTGATGGCGAAGAGGAGGCGATGGCGATATTGCAGGTCGCGGAGGT
>JALGTY010000379.1 GCA_029821145.1 Candidatus Zipacnadia bacterium | reverse complement strand
GCCCAGCGCTGCCAGACCCTCGGCGCTGCCCGTGCTCAGCGACACCAACTTCACCGGTGGACTGGCCTGCGCCAACTGCTCTGCAAGCACCGCCAGCGCCAGGTCATGGCTGCCAATAGCGACGATGCTGCGCTCGATCTCCTCAAGTGGGACCAGCAGTTCCACGTCCACCTCGGCTCCCGTATCGAGGCCTTCACTGGCTTCGTCAACAGGCAGCAGCCCGTGAGCCATCGCCAGCGAGGTAATTGACCCACTTCCACGCGGCAGCGGTACAGCGATCGGCTTCTCATCGTCGCCGCTGTCGCATAAGGCGACCCGTATCACCTCGCGCATCCCGGCACTGGACGGCAGCTTCCGTTGCACACGCGCCTGCACCCGCGGCCGCTCTGGTACCGCAACTCCGAGCAGGTGACAGAGCAACGGCCGGGCGTAGTCGTCCAGGGCGATCCATGCGGCTACGCAATAGCCCGGCAGGCCGATTACAGGCGTATCGGCTACCCATCCGAGAGCCAGCGGCTTGCCCGGCATCATCCGCACACCGTGAACCAGCAACTCCCCAAGCTCGGAGATTACATGCGGCACGAAATCTTCCCTGCCAGCCGAGGACCCCGCAATGACGGCGACCAGATCGCTGTTATCGGTCGCCTGCAGAATCGCCTTGGTCAGCGTTTCCCTGTCATCGGGAACAGGCGCGAGCAATTGCGGCTCTGCACCCCACTCGTCAAGCGCCGCGGCCAGCATTGGGCCGTTGTACTCGACGAACTGTGCGTCACCGGGCTCTTCTCCCGCCGGCACACATTCTGTTCCGGTAGGTATCAGCGTCACCACAGGCTTACGCCTGACCGGCACCGACCAAACCTGCGCTGCCAGGAGCAACCCGAGGTGCTGTGGGCCGATCCACTCGCCGGAGGTAATCAGCAATTCGCCGGCTGTGACCTCCTCACCCACCAGCCGCACATGCTGCCCCGGCCATGCAGCCGCCAGCACCGTGATACTCCCTGGCGCTTCATGCACGTCCTCGATCTTATAGACCGCACCTTTTCCTTGGGGAAGAGCATCTCCGGTATCCAGCGGCTCGGCCTCCTCCGGAACGCACAGTGACACCGGCTGGGCTTCCGAGGCGGCAAAAGTCAGCGCCGACACCACCGCATAGCCATCCATTGCCGCTGCTGGAAAAGTGGGAGCCGAGGTGTGAGCGTATATCGGCGCGGCGGTCACCCGGCCCGATGCCTCAGTCGTCGGGATCGTTTCAGCCGGCAGCACCGGCAACTGGGCAGCGCGGCTCAGCAGAATCTCCAAGGCCTGCTCCGCACCTGTCATCTTCAGATATACTCGTCTATCAGCCGACATTTGCCGCCATTCAACTCCATAGAATCATGTTGACCAGGTCTGCTTCGTCTATTCCCTCGGTCCCTGCCGGGATCTCGACCAGTCCGTCAGCGTCCGCCAGACACGAGATGGATGCCGACTTGCCGAAAAGCGGCTCGGCAAGCCACTGCTCATCCTCGCAGCTCAGACGCACCCGCACGTACTCAGTAAGGCCGGGCTCCGACGGTACAGTACGGGTTATTCGCGCAGAAAGCCGCGCCTCACGCGGCTCAGTTCCGCTCAGCCACGCCAGCACCGGACGGACCAGCCGGTGGAATACAACCAGCGCCGAAACCGGATGTCCCGGCAGACCAAAAGCCAGTTTGCCCTCGCAGGAGGCAATGATCGTGGGCTTGCCCGGTCGCAGAGCGATGCCATTGACGAACACGCCCGGCGAACACAGACGCTGCAGCACCTCCAGCGTCATATCTCGCGCTCCCAGCGAACTGCCCCCCGAGATGATCAACAGGTCACAGTCGTTCAGAGCTTCTTCGGCCGCTTCGTACAGCGCCTCGGGTTCATCATGCACTATTCCCCGCACTACCGGCTCGCCGCCGCTTTGCCGACACAGCGCGGCCAGGCCGTGAGCATTGGCGTCCCGGGTCTGGGCGCGACCCGGCTCGGACTCGGCCGCGACTATCTCGTCGCCGGTACTGACTAGCGCCACTCGCGGCCGGCGGTGAACCTCGACTTCCATTCTCCCCAGCGCGGCTAGCAGAGAAATATGGGCGCTGGTCAACAGCGTCCCGGTGCCGAGCGCTTCTACCCCATCCGCCATATCCTCGCCGACCTGCTGGATGTGCTGGCCAGGTGCGACGGGTCGGAAGGCCTGAACAGTATCCTCCCCCATCAATTCGGCATATTCGAGCATCAGCACCGCGTCAGCACCAGTCGGCAGCATCCCGCCTGTGGGAATCTCCGCCGCCTCACCGGCTTGTAACACGAAGTCTGGCGCTTGCCCTATGTGTACGCAACCGACAAGCCGCAGCATCACCGGTGAGGCAGCCGAGGCGCTGAAGGTATTGCTCGCCCGTACCGCATAGCCATCCATCGTTGAGCGCGGAAAATGGGGCAGCGGCATGTCGGCCCGCGCAGGTGACGCCAGCACGCGTCCAAGCGCCCCGTCAAGTGGGACAAGCTCTCTCTCAGTTCGCCGGCCCTCAAGCTGCTGCCGGCATAGCGCCAGAGCCTCGTCTAAAGATGTCAGATCGCGGAAGGTATCCTTGGTCATCGCAGTCTCATTTCGCCCCTGCGGGGAAAGATACCTCCGCCGGGGTCGCTTCGCCCGCAGGTCTTAGCCACATTCTGAAAGAATGATTCATGTAGTATGAAGCCTGTGACTGCGAGGCAGAAAGCTCGATGAGCGCAAAGCACGTTGTCGGCATGGTGCTGGCCGGCGGAGCAGGGCGGCGACTCAGCCCCGACAAGGGCCAGCGTGTGGTCGGTGGACTTCCGATAATAGACCGCGTCCTGGCAGCGCTGACGCCGGTGGCAGATGAGACGATCATCGTCGGAAGTGCGTTGGCGCCGGAGAGTATCCGCCTGGTGGCCGATGAGAAGCCAGGAGCCGGACCTCTGGCGGCCATCCACACCGGCATGAAAGCCGCCCCCGCTGACGTTTATCTGGTTGTAGCCTGCGACATGCCCTTTATCACCAGCGACCTGCTCCGGCATTTGCTGGTTGCCGGCGACGGATTTGATGCCGTCGTACCAGTCGTCGGCGGGCGAGATGAGCCGCTGTGCGCCGCCTATGGCCGTAGCTGCTTGCCTGCAATTGTCGAGGCGCTGGAGACTGGCCAAAGTAGGGTCGCGAGCTTTTTCTCAACGGTGCGCCTGCGCAAGCTGGCCGAAGAGGA
>JALGTY010000378.1 GCA_029821145.1 Candidatus Zipacnadia bacterium | reverse complement strand
CTGCGTCTTGCGGTATTCCCAGCGCGTGGCGGTCGAGGCTGACCTCCGTCACCTTCGCGGCCTCGTCATCGTAGTTGCGGAAGGTGAAGTGCAGTTCGCCGGCCTCGTATGAGCCATAGCGCTCGACTATGACTGCTTCGGTGGCGCGGGCGTATGGCACCGGCTCCCAGCCGGCGATCGAGAGCTCCTCAATCGAGGGCACGTACTGCCTGTACAGGTCGCGGTACTTTTCCAGGCCGCCGGTTGACTGTAGTGGCCCCACGCAGGGATAGACGGCATAGGCCAGTCCGCGGGCGAAGTGCCGCCGCACACTCGCCTCATCCTTTTCGCCGGCGCCCAGCACCCTCCAGAACCGCCATATCTTATGGTGCGCGATGGCCCTCAGATACCGCTCGAACCTCTCCGGATGGCCCCGATCCCATTCATTTTCGATCATTGGCAGGTCCACGAACGGCATCGTGAAAGTCTGCTCGTATTTGTTAGCATTGCCGTGAGTGACGACCTGATACTGTTGCGTCAGCGGCCACCAAACCTGCTTGTGGAAATCCCAGATGGTGTTCGGCATTGCGACCTTGAGGCTCTCCTTGCCGAACGTGAGCGGCACCTGCGTGGTGGCGAAGTGCTCGCGGCGGAAATTGAGGCCGTAGGAATTCGCGAAGTACCCCTCAATAGCATCCGCCGTGAGCATTGCGTCGAAGGGCTTGCGGGTTGCATCCTCAGCATACTTTTCGAGCTTCTGCCGCGAGACGTTGGCGAGGTGGTCCGACACTCCGGGGTCTTCATTGACCCTGAAGTTCAGCCCCCAGCCGGGCTTGTCGGTGCGGTTGTAGCCCTCCTGCGGCCGCCAGTACCTGGTGTCGCCGATGTAGAGGATCTGCCCGTCGGGGCCATAGGTCAGCTTCTTTATCGTCTCGGAGGTCGGCGTATAGCCTTTCGGCTTCTCCTTTTCACGCTCGACCATCTCACCCAGCAGCTTCATGACCTTTTCATCAGAAGGTCGCTTGGGATCGTCATAGTGCACCATCCGGAAATCGTAGCAGCCGTGCAGGTGCCAGATGAACTTGTAGCCCTCACCGAAATCGCCGGCGTCGTCGAGGTTGGTGCGGTACGCCACCAGGGCGTGGGTATCCGGATCGTATCGCTCCAGATTCGCGTAGTTGAGATAGCCCTCGTATTGCGGCCGCTTCACGAAGCTCTCGGGGAAGAGGCGGTAGTACCTCTCCATCGCCGACCGCATCCCCCAGGCGGGATCGTGGGTGTAAATGAGAAAGGAGAACGGCGCGCGGCTGGGGTTGTTTGCAGCATCCTTCGCCAGGCCGAAGTAGAAGGTAAGCGAGGTCTGTGGCCGGCGCTGGTCGTGCTGAATGACGAATACCCGGGGGCCTTGTGAGATCGGCAGGGCGAGAGTGAGGCCGGCGTCCGGCCCGCTCAGCGCCGACCACGGGTAGATCGAGCAGACGCCGATTCCGGACTTGCAGCCATAGGTGTGGCGATGAACCTTTTCAGGCGAGATTTCCTCGCGCTCTTCGAGTTCGTTGTACCACGTCCAGCCCTGCGCATTTATCGGCAGCCCGAACCGCACCCCCACCGCCCGGTCGCGGCCGGTGGTATCCCGTACCACGCCTTCTACCCGGATCGCTTCATCGTCAGCGGTCAACGTGGCCTCAAGCTCAAGCCCGGCATCAGCCAGAGCGCCACGGAACGCGACCGCGTCGCCGCGCTTTTCGACCTGTCCCGTAACCGGCTGATAGACCGTACTGCCGACCTCCGCAATGAAGAAATCATCCAGCCACAGCGTTCCCGTTGACTTGTAGATGTCGCTGCGGAAGTTGAGCCGGGTAGTCTCCGGCTGTGTCGTCAGCTCCCAGATGAGTTTGTGCCAGACGCCGTCCAGCTTCGGAATGGGCCTGCCAACCTGGGTCTGCTTGCCGGTCAACTTGTTGTTGTCATCTCGCTCCGAGGCGTACGCGCCGCAGACGCCGACATTCTCGCGCCGCACCCACAACTCGCAGCGGTACGCGGTATTCGGCTTCACGGGCACCGTGCAGCCGACATTGGAGCTCGCCGGGTCTGGCCCCGGGACCTCCAGTCGCACCGCGCGTTTGCCGCTATGGAATATCTTCTCGTCAATGCTCTGGCCGGCCCGCAGATTCCATCCCTCTGCGCCCTGTTCGAAGCCCGGGTTTGCGACCATATTCTGCGGCTCCGGCTGGTTATGAAAATCGGCGATAGAGAATCCTCCCTGACCAGCAAGCGGCAGCTTCGCCGCTCCGATTTGTGCCGCGGTCACTTCACCTGCGGCGGACAACTCCAGGACTAAGCCATCTCCCGTCCGTAGCGTCAGCCCTTGTGCCGACGCCAGCGTAGCGGAGATGACCAGCGCCACTATGACGAAGCTCACCACGCTTGCCCTCATGATTACGGCCTCCTCGTGCAGTATTGCAGCCTGAGTATTGCCTTAGACACGGGATGCTGTATTTCCTTCCCCGATATGTGAATGATGAATAGCAGTGGATAGCGGCACAGCGAGGAATTGACGCATCGCGCAAGGAATATCATACTCACGCAGAAGCAGACAGGGGAAATGTGTGATGGCTGTTGAAGTCTTGTTTGCGGACCTTGCCTTGATGGCGTTGTGCGCGGGCCGGCCTCCGGTCGGGCGACGGTGTCGCCCGACCCTCGACACGGCCCCTCCGAAAGGCTACCGCAACGGGGACTCGGGCTGCCCTTCGACTTCGCTCACGGCCTGCGGGAAGCCCGAGCCACGCGACTATATTAGGGAAGGCCCAGCCACGGGATAGGAAAGGCATTGCCAGGCTGGAAAGCCTGGCCCACGGGAGAGAAAAGGCACTGCATGACTGCTATAGAAAACGGGCACTTGCGGACAGACGGCACTCGCGGGCTGGAAGCTGAGAATGCAAGGCATTCTCACCCGAGCTTTGCAGAGAACGCAAAGCTCGGGCCGCGCTACGGGTTTTTGGAGGTATTCGCGGGCTGCGCTTCGACGTTGCACCCTTCGGCAAGCTCCCGCCTTCGCCAAGGCTACGGCGGACACGCAGCGCAGGCAGAGGAAACATGTGATGGTTGTTGAAGTCTTGTTTGCGGACCTTGCCTTGATGGCGTTGTGCGCGGGCCGGCCTCCGGTCGGGCGACGGCGGCCCTCACCCCCGGCCCCTCTCCCTGGGGGAGAGGGGGGAAGGACAACAGCAACGGCTGGGCCCCATGGGGCCCCAAACATCCC
>JALGTY010000377.1 GCA_029821145.1 Candidatus Zipacnadia bacterium | reverse complement strand
CCACCAAGCCTCCTGGACGACAGGCATCCTTTTGGCAACGTTCCCACCAAGCCTCCTGGACGACAGGCATCCCTGCCTGTCGAGAATGTGGACAGGCTGGGAAGCCTGTCCTCCTGGGGCTTTTGGGGCCACGCTACGCAACATAAGGGCTGCTGCCAGATTGCGCGAACTGAGTCCATCAAATGCTATTCCGCTCTGACCATGGTCGCCGCCAGCGGGATGACGAAAGTGTTGGCACCTTCGATCTCGCGCTGCGGAAAATACACTTCCCTGGTCTTATCACCCTCTAGCCGCAGCCCGTGATCGTCGCTCAGCACAATTGTTGTCTTGCCATCGTGCTTCTCGACACGATCTATCTCATATCCGTGTGTGTAGCCGTTTCCGTGCGTAACGATCATCCACACGCCGTGCAAAACCTCGCCCCCTGGCAATTCGGCATCGGCAATAAAGGCATCGCACGCAGCACCATCTGCCTTCCGCGTGGCATCCTGGATCTGCCCACTGTAATTGCTCTTGGACGCAGTCATTTTCCATTCGCCGGCGACTATCTCTTCGCCCTGGAAGAGCCATACTCCGACCGTCTTGCCCTGCCGCTGCCGCACGATACCCAGGCGTCCCTTCATGCGAATGCCGTCAGGCGTTATCCGCTCCGGATACGGCGCTTCATCAAGCGTGCTGATGACCGTATCAACCACATCGCCGTGAAGTACCCGCAGTGCCACGGCCTTATCGTCGGCCGGCCTCAACTCCACCGTCTCAACGCTACGGATAAACGGCTTGCCGAAGAACGGCTCCTCGATAGCGACGAAGGTGGTTTGCAGGCCTTCGCCCTCGGCTTGGCGGCGCACTACGAGCTGCGGCATCCAGTAGTCATAGACCTTTTTCGCATCTCCCCTTGAGCCCTTGCCGGCTCTGCGCACTGACGGGCTCTTGCCCAGCCATACCTGCGTGGCTGTGTCGGCCACGATGTGGGTGCGAATACCCTTTTGCGGCTCCCCGGCATAGTTGAAAGTAACCGTGAAGGCCTCATCCGCCTCGCCGCCTGCCATCTCCCGCATCATGCCATAGGCCGGGAACCTTGAGCCCTCGACTTCCGGATCTTTCCATTCTTCACCGGGCTCCATCAGGTTCTCTCGCATCTCGGCCAGCGCCACGCTGCAAGTCGCCGTCATGTCATTGCTTGCGTCTCCGTGTAGCACCCAGTCGTGCACCGATCCGCCACGGGTGCGGAATACATCCACCACGTAAGCGTCCGCCGCTGACACCGGAATCATCACCAGCATCCGACGGTACATCTCAAGCCCTTCGATATTGCTGTAGGCCAGCTTGCCGTCGGCCTCGACCACGGAGATGCCCTCGCTGCTCGGGAAGAACCACAACAAGTCGCCATCGGATGGCCTGCCGCTTTGGTCCTTGCGGTTCACCACGACGGTATTGTGCCCCGGTGTGCAGCACGTCCAGTAGCGCATCTGCGTCCACGTGTAGCCCATATCAGACAGCATCTCGCTACCCTTGGCAAACAGCGTCAGGTTGAGGTTATCATGGTGGTGGTGTCCGTAGTCGCCCGAGAAGTGCAACTGCGCCTGCATCTGGTAGTTGCCTTCGCCGCGGCCCAGTGAGGCGTGGCCCATTGCGGGCAGGATCGTTGACACTGTCTTGCTGCGGGCCCGGGAGCGTACCTCACCGGCCCACGAGTCATGGAACGGTGAAGAGCATCCGTTGGGAAAGTCCACCACCTCGGGCGCGTGTAGAGCCTTGCCGAAGAACGCAATATCGTTTTCCGGATCCAGGTTGTCAAACCGCGTCCCGTCAACCTCGTCCACATAGCCGGGCGGGTCGGAGTAGCCCTTCAGTGCACTAAACGCGGACTTGAGGCCGACCAGTGTCATGTAGTGATACGAGGGAGATTCGCGCCACATGCCGTCGTACATGCAACCACTGTTGAGCAGGTCATTATTGACCTGGTATGCCCAGTGCACGTAGCGGGGCTCATTTATCACACGGCCGATCATAATGGCGGCTCTGGTGACGCGTGGGGCAGTGTTGCCGGACCATTTTGCGAAGGTGTTGATGTAGTCGAACGTCGCCTTGAAGAAGTCCTTCTCCAGCTTCTCCCTGACATCATAGCCGCGCTCTTCGGACAGCTTGGCGAACTCTTCACTGTCATAGACCAGGTCGTAACAGGCGGTAGCCGTGCGGGGAATCTCACCGGAGGCCCACCGTCCCCATTTGCCCCCGGCACCCGGATACGGCGACTCCTGGGACTTGGCGAATTCAAAGCGCCGGATCCACTGCCGGACGACCGGGTAATGCGGATAGACCTGTGCAATCCTGTCGAGTATCAACACCGCACGGCGGGCATACTTGTCATCGCCGGTAGCCTGGTAGGCCTTGCCCAGAGCCATGCACTGGCTTAGTATCCAGCCACGCTTGTACACCAGCGTGTGCCCCGACAGGAAACAGCGTACGTTCTTCGTCTTCTCGTGATGATATTTGTACGTGACGGTCTCTCCGAGAGCGTTCTTGCCCTCCAGGCTCTGGTCTTCGGGGAACTTCTCGTTTGGATAAACCGTGCCGCAGAACTTGCACACCAGCTCATCGGGCCGGTCAACGCTCCACTTGAACACTCCCAGACCCTCAGCACCCCCATAGCAGTTCGGGCACTCGCAGAAATACACGAACGGCTTCTCCGGCACGAACGAGAGCATTTCCTCCTCGCTCATGCTCATAACGCGCTCGACGGCCTTCTCATATCCGGCCGCGCTGCCTGCATCAATCTTGTGGTCGAGCACAGGATGCTTGATGCCGACCGCCTGCCCGGCACCCAGGGCCGGAGCTGCCAATATCACCGCCACAAGCGCAATCAGCAGCAACAGTTGTGTCCACCAACCTGACGAACGAAATGACATGCTTATCACTCCTCGTTCACTGGCGATGATTGTGCCTTTGTTCCCCCGTCGCGGCTTCACTCCGACCTCACGATGGTCGCCGCCAGCGGAATCACAAAACTGTTCTTACCCTCGATCTCTCGGCCCGGGAAATAGAACTCCTTCGTCTTGTCATCCTCTATTATGAGGCCGTGGTCGTCGCTCAGCACAACTGTTGTCTTGCCATCGTGCTTCTCGACACGATCTATCTCATAGCCGTGTGTGTAGCCGTTGCCGTGGGTCACGATCATCCATACGCCGCGCAGCACCTCGCCCACCGGCAGGTCGTCATCGGTCACGAAGGCATCGTACTCGTCG
>JALGTY010000376.1 GCA_029821145.1 Candidatus Zipacnadia bacterium | reverse complement strand
TCACTTGGGATTCAATGATCCGCCGGCAGATTTCGCCAACGAGGACCTCTTCGTTGTGGTTACCTTGCCGGACAGTTGTCGGTCGCAGCAGGTTCACGAGGGTTGGTTCAGTAAGCTCGAAGACGTCCCGGGAAAGGCCATCACGGTCACCATCCGGGGGATACTGAAATCGAAATGCATCGTGGCCGTGGTGCCGGAGGCCCGGAAGGCTGTAGCCGTCCGATGTGCTCTGAGGGGGGACGTCAGGCCCGAGTGCCCCGCATCCGCCTTGCGGGAGCACCCGCGGGCGCACCTCTTCCTGGATGCGGAGGCGGCATCCCTGCTGGATAAGGCTACGATCCAACGATACCAGGAGAAGCGGGGGCACAGTGCATCATGACGAAACCCCGTTGCCAGGAACGCCCGAGCACAGTGCATCGGTCGCCGTGCGCAATGATAAACGAACAGTAACGGCCGGGCCTGAAGGACATGAACCCGGCCCCTGAAGCTGGAGATGAGTGCTAATGAAACGGACTATCGTGATCGTGGGCGGAGTTGCAGGAGGTGCTTCCTGCGCGGCTCGCCTCAGAAGGCTGGACGAGGCCGCCACCATCATAATGTTGGAACGAGGGGAGTACATCTCGTTCGCTAACTGCGGATTGCCCTATTTCGTCAGCGGGGAGATCAGCAGCCGGGAGAAGCTCCTGGTGACATCCCCGGAACGGATGCGTAAGCGTTTCGGCATTGAGATACGCATCCGGCACGAGGTCCTGTCCATCGACCGATCGGACAAGACTGTCGAGGTGCTCGATCACCAGGACGGACGAACCTATCGTCAGGCGTATAACGTGCTGGTCCTGTCGCCCGGCGCCCAGCCGGTGAAGCCGAAACTGCCCGGGATGGACAATGAGCGCGTGTTCTGCCTGCGAACCGTGCCGGATGCCGAGCGCATTCGCCGGTTCGTTGAAAAGAACGACCCGCGGGCCGCGGTGGTGGTCGGGGGCGGAGCCATTGGTCTGGAGATGACCGAGAATCTCACCCACCTCGGACTTCGCGTGACACTGTTGGAGATGGCCGACCAGGTGATGCCCTGGCTGGACCGGGAGATGGCCGAGTGGCTACACCAGCATCTTCGCTTGCAGGGGGTGGAGTTGCTCTTGAACAGCCCGGTGGAACGGTGCGACGAGAACTCCGACGGCCGACTGATCGTTCGGGCCGGAGGCGGGCGCGAGATCCCCTGTGACATGGTCATCTGCGCCATCGGCGTCAAGCCGGAATCCGGCTTGGCCCGGGCGGCGGGACTGGAAATCGCTCCGCACGGCGGGATACTCGTCAACGAACAGTTCCAGACCAGCGACCCAAGCATCTATGGCATTGGCGATGTGATCGAGGTCGAAGACCGGATCGTCGAGGGCCGAAGGCTCATGCCCCTGGCGGGTTTGGCGAATCGTCAAGGTCGTCTGGTCGCCGACCACATCTGCGGCAAGGATGTCCGCTACCCCGGGGCCGTCGGGACCGGCATCGTTCGAGTCTTTGACCTCACGGCCGCCTCGACGGGGACCAACGAGAAGGCATTGAAGGCCAAGGGGCTGGCCTATGAGAAGTCCTACACGCACCCGGCTTCTCATGCCGGCTACTATCCCGGCGCGACGCCGATGGTCATGAAGCTTCTCTTTGAGCCGGATGGCGGACGCCTGCTCGGGGCTCAGGTGGTCGGCATCGATGGGGTGGATAAGCGGATCGACATATTGGCGACGGCCCTGTATGCGGGGCTGAGCGTCTCGGACCTCGCCGCCATCGAACTATCCTACGCGCCGCAGTTCGGAACGGGCAAGGACGCCGTGAACCTGGCGGGCTATGTGAGCAGCAACATCCTGGAAGGCGACGTGGATGCGTTTCACACGGAGCAACTGGACCGCCAACTCCAGGAAGGGGGGCTGCTCCTTGACGTGCGCACGGAAGCGGAGTTTCATCGCGGCCATATCGACGGAGCTGTCAACATCCCCATAGACGACCTCCGCAGCCGCTTGGAGGAGATTCCTCGCGATCAAACGCTGCTGGTCTATTGCCTGACCGGCATTCGCAGCTACTACGCGTGCCGGATCCTCCGACAATTGGGATTCCGCGCACTGAATTTCAGCGGCGGATACATGGTCTACTGCGCCTCTCGGCCGTTGCGGTGCAAGGGCATCCCCGGCCTTCGCCGCTGGAAGCGGACGTTGGCCATGGAAACGTTCTGTTCCACACCCGAGGAGCGGCAAATTTTGGAGAATCATTCCACCCGCCACCGCCTAAAGGAGCAAGAAGATCATGCCGTGGATTAAGCAGGACATGTGTACAAGTTGCAGCCTCTGCGTCAACGAGTGCCCCGCAGGCGCTATTGAACTGAACGCCGACGGTTTCGCCGAGATCGACGAGGCCGAATGCATTCGGTGCGGGCGATGTCACGATGTATGTCCCGAGGATGCCGTGCGCCACGACGGCGAGCGAATTCCACAAGAGGTGGCCGAGAACCTTCGATGGGTCCGCCGGCTGCTGGGGCACTTCCAGGACTCGCAGGAACAGGCCGCCTTCATGGAACGCATGGTGCGGTTCTTCAACAAGCAGAAAAAGGTACGCGAGCGGACACTCGCCGCGATTACGGCGGCAGAGGATAAGCCTGTGGCGGGTATCGACGCCGCCATTCTCGGGTTGTCAAAGAATCGCACCACGGACTCATCGAAGGAATAGCGATACACATGGAAAGCAAGCCGAAGGAATTGGTGGTTATCAGCTGCAAAGGCGGGACGGGCAAGACGTCCATCATGGCCTCATTTGCCGCCTTGGCCGAGAAGGTCGTACTGGCCGACTGCGACGTGGATGCGGCCGACCTGCACCTGGTCCTGGAGCCGAAGATTGCCCGGCGTGAGAGCTTCTCCGGCGGCAAGCGGGCGCGGATCAAGAGCGGCCATTGCACCGCTTGCGGCAAGTGCGAAGAACTGTGCCGCTTCGATGCGATCTACTTCGAAGGCCCCGGCAACGGTAAGGTGGACAAGACGTTCCGCATCGACCCCATCGCCTGCGAGGGCTGCGGGGTCTGCGCGTGGTTCTGCGCCGAGCAGGCCATCGAATTTGCCCCTGCCGTCAATGGGGAAGAGTACTTCACTCGCCTCGGTGTGACCAAGCTTCCGGGAGTGCTGGGGTTTGCCTTCGAACCCGGCGAGGTCGAGCAGGACCGGGAGGCGGTGGCGCAGGCCGAAAGGCTTGCGGCAGACTGCCGACAGCAT
>JALGTY010000037.1 GCA_029821145.1 Candidatus Zipacnadia bacterium | reverse complement strand
GCCACCGGCCATAGCCATCACTACCTGCTCCGCTATCGCCGCCTTGCGCTCCTCGAACTGCTCATCGGTGAGCTCACGGGCCCGCTGCAGCGCATCAACTACGCTTGCGGTGAGGGCCTCTCGCACCTGCCGGATGCGCTCGGCGGGCATCGGCCTGCGCCCACCGGGTCTTTCGCCACCCGGCCTCTCACCTCGTGGGGCTTGCCTTTCGCCTTTCCATCCCCTCGCGCCTGCCGGCCGTCAGCTCATTCAGCATTATGGAGAACTCGTGGCGGCGCTTGCCGATTGCCGAGAAATGCCCCAGGGCCTCGTCGAGTATCTCCTTAATCTGCTCGGCGTTTTTCTCCCTGATTGCTACCATGGCGTTATCAATTTTCTGGTAGGCGTAAGTCAGGTCGGCTTCCTCCGCCGCCATCATCCCCAGCAGCCCCTGCAGCAAGAACGGCGCAAATCCACCCTCAGCGCCCGGAGCGCGAGCAGGCCTTCGTCCCTGTGGCGCTCTGAGTCTCATCGGCCGGCGGCGTTCTTGGCGCTTCCTGGCGCTCTGCGCCGCTTTGATGGCTTTCTGGATTACAGCCTTCGCTTCATCCACCTTGCCCTCTGCAGCTAAAGCCTCGGCCCGTCGGAGCAGCTCCATAGCGGGTCGCACGTCGCGCCCCTGACGGTTGGCCTCCTCCGCCACACCGCGGAATTTCTCCAGGCCCTCACGCAGTTCCTCAGGGAGTCCAGGCTCAGCGCCGCCGCCCTTGCTGCGGACCATCTTCTGCATCTTGGCCAACAGCGTCCTGACCTTTTCGTCCTGTCCCAGGCGGGCGGCTTCAATTAGCGAATCGCGTATAGCCCGCAGGTCGTTCACATCCACGCCCGCGTCGCGAAGTTGCCGCGAGTAATCGCACTCCTCCAGGAAAGCACGCAGCAGGTCCTCGCGCTGCCTGAAATACGCCACAGCCCCCTCGGGCAAGTTGGCGTAGGCTTCCGGCGGCAGCTTGGGACTAGCGCCCGCCAACTCCGGCGCATCAGGTAATATGCTGGGCTCCTCCGCAGGTCCGGTTGGCGCCTGCAAGCGTGCCATGAGCTGCTTGACTTCCTCATAGCGCCCCGCCTTCAGGGCACTTACCGCCGCGGCCAACTGCTGCCGGCTTGCTCCCTCCGCACCGGCAAGCTCCAGCAGCCGCAAGCTGTCGCCCATCGCGGCGGCGATCTGTTTATTGTCATTATGCAGCTTGAGGCCCGCAGCCAATGCAAACACGATGCCCAATGTCAGAACCAAGAGTAGCACCGGCACCAGTATGCTGGGCTGCCGCGATCGGTCTTGTGGTGAGGCGGCGGCAAGTTCCTGCCCCGGTTCGTCCTCAGAGCCGGCAGTCTCCTCAGGCTCGCGTTGGTCTTGCTCGTCGCGCCCATTGTCATCTATCATGGCAACTCAGTCCTCTCAGGCTTGAGTAGAACTATGTTCCATTAAACCTATACTATATTGTACAAAGAACCATATATGACGTGTGCCCAGAACTCCGACGCCTTCTCGTCATCTTACTCTTGCTCGCGACTAGCCGGCAATAGACTGTTGCAGGAACGCTCCGGCCTGTTGTTCGAGGTCCATGATGAATCGCAACTGCTTGGCCGCGCGTTGCCAGCCCTCAGTATCGCTGGGCTCACCTTCCTCAGGTTGCCCGCTGGCGCGCTGTATGGCTCCGGCCAACGTCTCGAGTTCCTGCTCGATACTTTGAAAGATGCCGGCGGCATGCAGCAGATTCTCACTTTTTCGCCCGGGCAGGATACTGGCCTGCTGACGCAAGAACACTCCCGCTGCCTTCCTGCATCTTTTCAACTCCGGCAACTGCTCCTCTGTCCACGAGAGCAGCTTAGGCAAGTTATCTGACGGCTGGCCGGCGAGGTCTTGTTCCAGCGTCCGATATGCCTCCATGCCCGAGGGCACGCCTGCAACTTTGCGCCCCTCCATGGCCGACACGGCGGTGCGCAGTGCTTCCCGAAGAATCTCCGATGGCTCGGGAGTATGCTGGCGTCCGACGATTGAAAATTGATAATAAGAACCGAAGCCCCGTGCCTTTGATGACGACCACGTTCTCAGGAAGTT
The DNA here is from genome assembly GCA_029821145.1 of Candidatus Zipacnadia bacterium. Taxonomy (GTDB): domain Bacteria; phylum Armatimonadota; class Zipacnadia; order Zipacnadales; family UBA11051; genus UBA11051. Next base: position 14,335 of record JALGTY010000037.1, on the reverse strand, counting down.
CGCCTTAGTAGTAACCGAAGTGCTATCCCGGTCAGGCGTCATGTAGAAAATCTGGTCTCGAGCGGGCCGGTAGCCGGTGACGATGACCCAGCGCTGCCGGGGGCTGGACTGCTGCACCAGCACCGGCCGGCCGTTCCTTATCGCCTGCCGCAGCGCACTAAAGCTGCTTTCGGCATCGGGAGCGGACCATTCATTGGTCGTGAAGCCCAGTGTTTCGGCCACCAGCACATAGGGATTACGGATAAACTTGCGACCGCCTACCGACGGGTCTTGTGATTTGTACAGGAAATCGAAAGCCGCGCCTGAAAGCGCCAGCACCGTCTGCTCATCCAGGCTGACCTTATGAAAGGCCAGCAGGCTATTGAGCGCAGCTAGCTGCTGGCGGCGCGCGCTGCCGCTGCCTGAAAAGCGCGGCACGCCGTGGATAACACGCGCTGCAGCCCGCAGCGCCTGCTCGGCCTTCTCCTGGTCTTCGGCCCACATAGGGTAGTAAATCCGACCGATGGCGCGTTTCGCCTCCGCAGCGCTGTAGCTGCCCGGATATTTCTCCACTATCCTCTCATAGTGTTCCAGCACCTGCTGGGGCTCGCCCAGATGCTTCTCCGCCGCCTTTGCGTGTATCAGTGCCGCGGTCGCAGCCTGTCGCTGTTCGCCTGGAAACTGTTTTTCCAGGAGCTGCGCTTCCGCCATTGCTTGTTCGTACTTCCCTGCAGCATACAAGGCGTGCACCAACTGCAGGTAACAGCGCGCGACCTTCTGCTTCCTCTCGGGGAAGCGGCTGCGCACTACCTCATAGGTGGCCCGCACTGCTTCCGGACTCTTCAGATCCCGGCGCTGAATATAGGCGACCCACAACAGCGCATCGTCGGCGTATGGCGAGTCGGGATAATTGTCAGCCAGCATCTGGTACGTAGTAATGGCCGAGGTGGGGTCTGCAAAATCCTCGCGGAACAGATAGGCGAGTTTGTACAGCGCGTCGTCAGCCAGCACCGATCTGGGCTGCTCGATCGCCAGCCGCCGATATTCCTTGGCAGCCAGCGCGCTGTCCCCCTGAGCCAGAAACGCCTCCGCCCGTTGATAAAGCCGCTGTCCCCGGCTGTAACAGCCGCTGAGCAACACAATTCCCAGCCCCGCAAGTACAAGCACAAATCCGGCTGTCCAGCCCGCTCTCACCAGTTTTCCACCTCCTCAAGAATCAGTGCCGCGTTCATCAGCTCCGTGCGGATCTGCCCGGAGAAGCAGTCGGCAACGCTCTGCAGGCCTTCGGCCAGATGCTCCGCTCGGCTGCGCTCTGCCAGGTACCGCATCATCAGGGGCGAGGCCGTTTTCTGTGCGTTGGCTATTTCTTCAAGGACCAGGCCGGCCCGCTGCAGAACTGTGGAGCTCTCCTGACTCTGCGCTTCAGAGAAGACGAATTCGCTCATCGCGTCCGCAACCGTGCCCGACAGGTCCTGGGCGATCACTCGCTGCTGCACACATCCCCAGCTTACCTGTGTCATACTGACCTGATTCGCCATGAGAACAGCCCACACCGCGATCGCCGCAGCAACGGCCACAACGGTGCCCAGGCCAACCTGGGCGATCCACAACGCTCGCCGCCGCGTCTGGTATGCTCGCCCGATCCTGTCGCTGGTCTCATCAACGACGGCCAGCAACTCCCCGGCTAGCCCTTCCGGCATGGCGATCATTTCTTCCGGTCCCATCTGGCTGGCACTCTGGAGCGCATCCTTGGCTTGCTGGTAGCTGCACTGGCTGGCCAGTATGTTCAACAGAGTTTTTCCCGCACGCCGCTCTAGCCCACCGGCAAAGCGCCAGCCCCCCAGCTTCCTCAGCAGCCTGTGCCAGGTCTCCGTGACTGCTTGGGACGCCGACTGTTCGTCCCCGCAGACCATCAGCGCGGTGGTGTACCAGTAATCGCCGTTGCGATACAATAGCGACCGCAAAGCGTCCGGCACGCCCCGCCGGCAGCGCCGGTGCAGCGTCAATTCTGCCCGCCGCGCATCTTTCCCGCTCTGTGGCGTATCACTCTTGCTCAAAGATGTCGTCCTTCAATCCCAGATTTACCTCTATCTTCGAAAAGTGCAGAGTCACTTCACCGCGCTTGCGGCCCGGCAGGCGGCCCGTGGAGGCGGTGAAGATGATCCACTTCGGCATCCAATACTCGTCCACAATCCTCTGATATACCCACCGCACCTGGAAAAGCTGCTGCTGGCCGCGGAATACCTGCAGCTTCTGTACGGTCCAGTTGTCGCCCCAGATCCACACCAGCACCCGCTCATCATCGTCCGAGCCCTCCGGCGGCAATGCCCTGACGAAATAGAGCTGCCGCCCGTTCACCTGCTTCTCCCCGGCCAGCACGCATCTGTTGCTCTCAGTGATGAGCGTTCCCAGCGAATGTAGGCCTATCGCCGCTTTTGGCACAAAAACCACGCCCTCAGAATCGACCCGCATCTTATCTGGCCGCTTGTAATAGACGGTGATGTGCCGCACCGGAATATCAACGCCTTCAATGTCGGTGGTTACCGCCACCTCCGCCCGGTAGTCGGCGATCTCCTTATTCAAGTCCAGCGCTTTGCGGATGATCTCTTCGCCCGAGATGCCCCAAGCCACCGAAGCTGTGCAGCCCAGCGTCAGCACTGCCGCCCACAGGACAGCTACCCCGTGTCCTATGCCACAAGTCTTCCTCAGCATGTGATGTCCCTGTAGCGGAAAATGATAATCCCCAACACGAACGGTGCGACCATGTACACCCCCATGCAGCCAAGCGGCCACCTCAGCGGCGCAAAGTCCACCTCCGAGTGGAATACCTGCGAGAACGCTTCCAGTTGGCTGCTGAGCAGGTACGGCTTGAGCCATTCGAAGTACGGTATCGCACCCACCACCGCCCCCACCAGCAAGAATGCCAGCGTCAGAGCCGTTGCCGTGAGCGGGTTCTGCACGAGCTGCGAGAAAAGCAGCGCCACCGAGGCCACGGCACACATACCCAGCGCAGCAATCAGATAAGCCTCCCCCAACCGCACCAGCGCCACCTGCTCGCTAAGAATTGTCAAGCCACCTATGAATGAGACCAGTTCGCCGCGGCCGAAGACAGCCAGGCCCAGCCCCAGGGCGAATAGTCCCAGAAAAGCCGTCAGACTGCCCGCGTGAATCCAGCCGGCCAGATACTTGCTGGTGGCGACCGCACAGCGGCGCACGGGACGGCACAGCAGCGTCCGCATCGTACCACGCTGCATCTCGCCTGCAAAGAGCCCGCCCGCTATCGCCGCCACCAGAAGCGGCACCAGCACCAGTAGTGCAGGCTCCATAATGAAGCGGGCTACCGAGGGGCCGGTGACAAGTTTGCCGCCGACGATAAAATCGCTGCTGGCACCCATGCGCTTTTCGAAGGGCGGCCCGTAACGCCACATGCCCCATACTACCAAAGATATCAGCACCACCAGCACGCCGTAGCCGACATAGGCACCTTTTTGGCCGAATATCTTCGCCAGCTCGCCACGCACCAGACGGCCCAGCTTCACGGCGCCTCCCCCCCTTCGCCTGCGCCGGGTAAAAGGGGCTGTTCGTCAGCAGCCAGTTGCAGGTAAACATCCTCCAGCGCCGTTCGTCTCTTGCGCAGCCCCTTCACGCCCACTCCCGCATTTACCAGCCCCGCGTTGAGTTGCTGCGGCTCATCTTCATGCAGCCATACGGTGAAGCTGTTTTCGCCATCTTGGCTGAACTCCCGCACCAGCGCCATCTGCGCGAGTGCCGCTGTCGCCGCTTGCACATCGGCCACCGTAACCTCGTACCTATCATCGCTGGCCAACAGTTCCGCGACCGTCCCGCTGGCGATCAGCTCTCCCTTGACGATGACGCCAACGTGGGTGCAGATCTGCTCGACCTCATGCAGCAAATGGCTGGACAGCAGGACGGTCGTTCCCTGCGCTGCCAACTTCTTGAGCAACTCCCGCACTTCTGCCAGCCCCTGCGGGTCCAGGCCCTGGGCCGGTTCATCAAGCACCAGAAGCCGCGGCCTCGGCACCAGTGCCTGGGCTATCGCCAGCCGCTGCCGCATCCCGTGGGAGTAGCTGCCGACCCTATCCCGGTGCCGGCCCCACAGCCTCACCTGGCGCAAGGCCCATTCGAGTTCCGTCTCCGACACCTTCTTCGAAAGCCCCGCCAGCATCGCCAGGTTGCGGTAGCCTGAGAAATATTCGTAAAACGCCGGCCCTTCTACCAGCGCGCCAACCGCACCATCCTCAGCGACTCCGTTCACACCGATCTTCCGTCCCCAGACGAACACCTCGCCGGCGGTCGGCCTGATCAGTCCCACGAGCATCCGTATGGTGGTGCTTTTGCCGGCGCCGTTCGGCCCCAGCAGGCCGTAGATCTGCCCCGGCTCTACGAGCAGGTCCAGGCCTCGCACCGCCCATTTGCGGCCATAGCGTTTCGACAATTCACTCACGGCCACGGCGGCACTCATCAGCTCACCCAGATCGGGCTGCTCCATGCCATCTCCCCATCGGCCTGCAGCACCCGGACGTAATAGTAGTTGGCATCCCCCGCCTCCGGCTCGTCCATCAGGTCAAGCCGGCAGGTAGCGCCGTAGCATGTGTGCGCATATATCAGCTCCCGCCCCCGCATGACCTCGACCGCCGTCAGCCGCGAGGTTCCACACACCATAACCTCAATGCGGTGTGCCTGAGCGAACGGCGTGTTCTTTATGATGCTTCCCATCGGCTCGCCGTCGAGGAAGAATTCCAGTATGATGCGCGCGCCACTGGTGCCGTAGCAGCGCCGGTTGTAAAGCGAATCCCAGATCGCCTCTCTGGTCAGTTCCGGTGCCCATACCGCTGCCAGGCCACCCGGGTACGCTCGCCGCACCCGTAGCCAGTCGGTCCGCCCCGGCCGCCCGGCATGATCGTCCGAGGCGGCCATGAACCCCAGTGTCCAGCCCTTCTCGAGGCAATCAGCGGCCAGCACTCCCGCATAGTCGCGCTCCAGCGAGGGCAGCAGCGGCCGCGCACCCTCCGCGGTCTCCGAGTCGCCCCAGATAGAGTACACCTCCGCCAGCCGCACCAGATCCGGGTCGTAGTAGGTCTCGCTGCCGCGGGCGTGCTGGTGCAGGATCATCATCGCTCCTGCCGCCTTCCACTCCTCGGTGTACTCATCCAGCTCCGCATATTCGCTGCGGTTGATATCGGTCGCCCGCAAAAGCGGCCCGGTGTCGCCCGGATAATACACACACTTGTCGCCATGTCGCGGCTTCGGCGCATTCAGCGACACCTCATAGCCCAACAGCGTCACGTACCGCCCCGGCTCATTGAACTGTCTGGTCGCCTCCTGGATGTGTTCCCAGTCCTCGTCAGAGATGTATTGCGAGTGGTCAGCGATCGCGCAGAAATCCAGACACGCCTGCTCGCGCCCGAACGTGTAGTATTGTTCCGGGCTGCCCAGGCCATCGGAAAGCCGCGTATGCCCGTGAATGTCGCCCCAATACAGCCTCTGCTCCGGCGGTTCGGGCGTTGCCACCACCGGGTTGGAACGCCCGGTGATAGCCGTGTCCAGGTCCAGGACCGTAACGATCTTTTCCCCGGGCATATCAAAGCGCAGACGGGCGGTATTGTGCCATTGACCGCTGCCGATGGCCGCACCCAGAAACGGCCCATCCGTCGAATCGATTATGTAGTCCTCGGACGGCTCTTCCGCCACGTTGCGCTCTTCGTCTTCGGCGACTATCTTGGCCGTGAACTCCTCCCCCATCTGCACGTAGGAGGGCAGATAGATCTGCAGGTTGGTCGGCTCATCGGCGACGACTTGCAGCTTCGGCTGCTCGGCGATCAAGGTATAGCCGGAGAACTTCGCACTGCGCGTGCCATCCACATCTGTTGCCACGGTGAACTCCGCCTCGGCGGCAAAGTGTTGCGCATAAGCCCCCGGATCCATCCCCTGCCGCCAGCCATACACGAATTCGATCTGCTCGCCCTCTTCCAGCTTCTCTCCCAGCACTTGCACATACACCATCCGGCCCCAGCGCGTGACATAGTAGAACGGCTCCGGCTCCAGCGTCACCGGCGGGTCATACGACAGCGACAGCTCCACGCCCGGTTGCGTGCAGCTCACCTGGCAGTAGCCCGGGTCGTGGGCCCAGAGAAGCTGTGGCATTGTGAAGCCGTAAGGAATTTCAAATCGCACGCTGCCGCCCGGTTTGATGCCTTGCGGCCCGGCGGTGTAAAGAAGCGTCCATATCCCCGGCCCGTCTGCTATCACCTCGTCATCGGGCTGGATTATCGCCGTACCGTTCTCCGTGCCTATCTCTTCATTGCGCACAGTCTCACCCTCCAATATTCGTTTCTAATACATTCGATACCAATGCCGCCGTCACCTTTGCCGCACCGCAGCAGGTTCCTTGCCAAATCGAAGGGAATTAGCTAACTATTCGCCCTGTACACTTAGCGCACGCTTGAGTAGGGGCGCATGTCATGCGCCCGCTGCAATCAAGCGAATAGTGCTTCACCGACCGGGAGAGTCATACCATGAACCGATCACAGTTGCGCTGGCAGGATCGCACTGTTATTGCCAGCCTCGATGGCCGCGATGTCGGCAACATCACCGTCCCCGACATCCCCTTCCATTTCAGCCGAGGCGTGTATGTTAACCTGGCTGGCATCGGTGCCGTCGGCACCGACGAAAGCGTCCGCCGCCTGGGCATTGCCACCGACATGATGCGCGAGGCCAACCGCTTCGCCATCGAACGCGGCTACACATGCTCAGCGGTTTCCACCGGCCTGACCAACATTGCCCGCCGTCTCTACGCCCGCGCCGGCAATGTTCACCTCTTCAGCCAGAGCACTTACGCCGCTCAGATTGCCGATTTGCCCGCGCCGACTCTATCCTCTGACGCCACAATCCGACCCTATGAGCAGGCCGATGAGCCCACCGTCATGGCTCTCATTGATCGCCTCGAATTCCCATTCTTCGGTACCCGCAAGAAGACGCCAGAACGTTTCCGCAATCTCCAGGAGGGCTGGGATGATGACGCTCCGGAGCTGGTTGCCTTCGTCGCCGAGCAGGCCGGCGAAATCGTCGGCTACTGCGGCCGCTTCCAGTTCTGGTCAGGACTCGAATCTGAAATGTTCGTCCTTGACGACGATCCTGCCATCTGTGACGCGCTGTTGCATGCTCTGGCTGCCACCGTGTCTGAAGTCGGCGAACAAGAGCTCCGCTTCTCGCTCTCCGAATGTCGCCGTGACATGCTGCATTTCCTCTGGGCTTACGGCTTTCGGCCCCAGAGCACGTACGTATTCATGTTCAACATCCTCGACCTGCAGCAACTTCTGCACCAGCTCCGCCCGCTGTTCCAACACCGTGCCGCCGATGTTGACGCATCTGCGCTTCCTGCGGCCCTTATCCTACAGTGGGCTGACCAGTCCGGCACCATCGAGCCGGGCGGGTCCGGACCGGCTGTAACGCTTCAAGCCAGCCGCGACCTCATGACATTGGTGATCTGTGGCACTATCTCCGCCTGGGAGGCCTATCTGCGGGGGTCTTTGGCCATTGAGCCTCGACCCACCCCCGAGATGGCCCGGGCTTTGCAGCTCCTACTGCCGGCGGTGCCTTACCAGCATCCCGCCGTTGACCGGTGGTAGCCGTCACGCAGGAATTCGTCGCCACATCGCGAAGTAGATACTGGCTATCTACGCACCTGACCGTGCACCAGGCTCAAACTGCACTGAGGTGGCTACTATGCCTCCCGACAGCGACCAGGATGATGACATAATTGAGATTAGCTTCGACGATGATGAGGGCGATGCCTCATCATCCGACGACGAGATTGAGATCGTCTTCCATGACGATGAGGATGATACCGCCTCGGCTGAGGCTGCTGTGTCTGCACCCGAGCCTTTGGAGGAGCTGGGTACTCCCGCTGCAGAGGCGGATGTGGGTAGTGCGCCCGAGCCGCCGGCTGCACCTACGCCCCGTCCCCCGCCGGCGGCGCTCGTTGAAGAGGAGCCGCCCGAGTCGGGTCAGAAGTACTGTCCCGAGTGCGGCTTCGCCCTACCGCCGCTAGCCACCGAGTGCCCGCGCTGCGCCCGACTTGGCATCAGACCGCGGCGCGATGACGAGGCCGAGACCGAGTTGCCGCCCGTCGCTGGCCCCGGAACCTATCCGTCTGCTGCTGCCAGGCCCCGCTCGCGCGTCGGGCTGATCGTTGCCGCCCTCGTCATGATAGCCATTGCAATCGCCATACCGATTGTCATCCTCAACAGCCCCGGCTACAAAGCCCGCGCAGCCTACCGCGAGGCGGTCAAAGCTCAACTGGTGGGTGATCTGGACACAGCCAAGGCCAAGTACCGCGAGGCGCTCGAGCACAATCCCGACATGGGGCTGGCTGCCTTTGGCCTTGGTACCTGCCATCTGGGCATCTCACTGGGCGGTCGCACCGACGCATACGTTCAGCAACTGCTGGACGCGGCGACCGGCGGCGTCACCACCGAACTTGACGAGGCCGATCGCTGGCTCGACCATGCTATTGTCTTAGCCAACAAGATGCCCGCCAACAGGGCCCTGCACGACCCCAACATCAGCACTCCCCGCAAGCTTGCCTCCTACGCCCACGCCATGAAGGCGATGAGCGCCTTCATCCGCTACTACGCCGCTGTCCTTGCCGGTGATGACCTGATAGCCCAACAGTGGATGCAGGCCGCTGCCGGCGAGCTTCGTCAGGCATTGGCTCTGGATCCCACCAACCCTGATGCCCGGGACTTGAGCGACCGTCTCACTCCCTAGCCCCGCCTGGCTGGCCCATGCCCCCTGACGTTCCTGGACGACAGGCATCCTTGCCTGTCCATCTCCCTGGCACGAACTTGCCCGCCATCCTGTCCGCCATAGCCTTGCTGAAAGTCCTGAGCTTGCCGAAGGGGCGAAGGCAGCTCGCGCTTCTCAAATGCTCTCCCGTGGGGCAGGCATCCTGCCTGCCGCCGTTGCCGTTGTCCCCTCTCCCTGCGGGAGAGGGGAACCAAAGGGGTGAGGGGGCCTTTGGCATCGCCTAGCTCGGCCTTCCCGTAGGCCCTGAGCCTGTCGAAGGGCAGCCCGCGTCCTTTCTTATCGCGTGGGCTTGCCCGCCATCGTGTCCGCCGTTGCGTTTTCGAGGAGTTGCACGCGCGCCCTGAGGTTGCCGAAGGGCAAAGCGTCTGACCCAGCGGTTGCCGTAGCCTCTCGGCAACGCTCAATGATTCCGAGGACAACGGAAATACTTACAACGCGCATACTGTACGCCCTGCTCAATTGGGCCGGCTTACCGAGAAGTGGTAAGGCCAATTCCGATAGCGGGTAACATCTATTGGGTAAACCAATAGACAATCCTATCCCTCTCCGATACCCGCATACACTCCATTTCCCGTCAAACCAGGTACAGAATCTGCATTGACAATCCATCCCTTATCACCTATGCTTTTCTCAGCATGGCGAATACCGTAAGTTTTGCGGATAGCTATGACGTCATCATAATTGGTGCCGGGCACGCCGGCTGTGAAGCGGGTCTGGCGGCGGCGCGCATTGGTGCCCGCGTCCTGCTTCTCACGATCAGCCTCGACAACATCGCTCAGATGCCCTGTAATTGCAGCATCGGCGGCCCGGGCAAGTCCCAGTTGGTCTCGGAAATTGACGCGCTCGGCGGAGAGATCGGCCGCAACTGCGATCGCACCTATACTCACGCCCGCGTACTCAATGCTTCCAAGGGCCCTGCAGTTCAGTCCCTGCGCGCCCAGGCCGACAAGGCACTCTATCGCTCTACAATGAAGCAGGCCCTGGAAAAGCATCCCAACATCCGCCTGTATCAGGACCTCGCCACCGACATCACAGTTGACCGGGGCCAAGTGGCAGGGGTTCAGACGCACACCGGCTTGGCTTTCGGCGCGCGGACAGTGGTAATATGCACCGGCACCTTCCTCAATGGTGTGGTCCACATTGGCGAGCATACCTTGCCTGCCGGGCGAGCGGGAGAGGCGCTGGCACGCAAGCTCACCACCAGCCTCTCAGAGCTTGGGATTGCCTTCAGGCGCTTCAAGACCGGCACCGTTCCCCGCTTGCTCAAGTCTTCGCTGGACCTCGATGCCATGCGCATCCAACCCAGTGACGCCCGGCCCTTGCGGTTCTCGATAGATCCGGTAGAACGACCGCAGAGGCCCCTGCTGCCGTGCTACGTTACTCATACAACTCCTGAAACGCACGCGATTCTGCTGGAAAACCTGCAACGTTCGGCCCTTTACGCCGGTAATATCCAGGGAACGGGCCCACGCTACTGTCCGTCAATTGAGACGAAACTGGTTCGCTTTCCCGACAAGCAGAACCATCTGCTCTTCATGGAGCAAGAAGGCTGGGACACCGAGGAAATCTATGCCCAGGGCCTCTATAACTCCATGCCCTATGACGTGCAAATTGCCATGATCCGCAGTGTTCCGGGCCTGGAGAATGCTCACATGATGCGGCCAGGCTACGCCATCGAATACGATTGCTGCGATCCGCGGGCGCTGAATCCCGATCTGTCGTTTTCCAAAGTGCCCGGTCTTTATCTGGCGGGACAGATCAACGGCACCTCCGGCTACGAAGAGGCGGCCGCTCAGGGCCTGGTTGCCGGTACGAATGCCGCGCATTACGCCCTGGGGCACGATCTAACCCTTACATTGAGCCGATCGGAAGCCTACATCGGTGTTTTGATTGATGATTTGCTCACAAAGGGCGCCGAGGAGCCTTACAGGATGCTCACATCGCGCGCTGAGTACCGCATATTGCTGGGCCAGCACACGGCATACGAGCGTCTCACAGAGCTGGGGGGCTCGCATGGGCTTGTTGACGAAGTCCGTTACGCGGCTGTCCAGAGTATCAAGAGTGCGGTCGCAGCCGAGCGTGAGCGCCTTAGTGCCATAATTGTCCCGCCTGAGCACCCGATTTGGGGCCAATTGACTTCAGTGCGGCTGCGCAGCAGCGATGGCTCGACCGCTGTGAGCTTGCTGCGTCAGCCACAGGTCGGATACGACACAATTCTTCGGTATTGGCCTGCCCCACGGCCGCTTACGACCTTCGGCGCGCGGTTGCTGGATGCCCAGATCAAGTGCGAGACTTATGCCGGCCGCGAACTCAGGAGAGCTGAAGAGACGCAAAGACTGGCTCACCTGCAGATTCCGCCCGATATTGACTATCAGGTCTTACCGATTCGGGCTGAAGCTCGCGAACGGTTGGGCGCAGCGAGGCCGCGCGATCTACAGCAGGCCTCCCAGCTATACGGCGTCACGCCAGCCGATATCGCGACGATCGCCGCCGCGCTACGCAATTCGCAGGATATTCCACGTGAAACCTAGATGCATCTCCCGGGCCGCTTGCCGTATTGTCCCCTGCGTCGTCGTCCATCCATCCCTACGCACATTGATTGGTGCAGATGGCATCATCACCGGGGTCGTCATCATCTGTGTAATGTCCTATAACCGCTGGAATGTTTCACGTGAAACATTCCAGCGGTTATAGAGCCCATTTACTCCGCTATTCGTCATCCTCATTTCCGAAAGTACAGTGTCGTGCCTGCATCTGGGTTCGGCAGGGCCAGGTTTTTCAGGAATGTTTGGGCCTTGGGTAAGGCTTCCGCCTTTGCTAAAGCTACGGCGGACAGGTGGACGGACGAGAGGGTGATCAAGATGCCGGCGAAACTCGTCCGATGGAAGATCGGCGAGCCCTCTACTCCTTCGGCCCCCTGCTGCCTGCCGCACATTTGTAGGTAACGGCCAGTCCACTTTGCTCCCCATTGCGTTGGATCCCGAGTTTTTTCTTTCCACGCTTGCCATTTTTTCCATAGTGCGCTATAATTCTCGTAGTGTTTCACGTGAAACATTGCGCCAGAGAGATAATCGCCGGTATTGTCGGTGAGTTGGCGGTGTTGGTGGAGCCATCTCGGCTTGACGCTTGCGCTGCACTTGCCGACTGGCTGGCGCCTGCGGCGGCCAAACTCGGCCTGACGCAATTTGACACCGGGGCGGCCCTGGCGGCCAACTTGATAGGGCCGGGGCTTTACCTGCTGCCCCATATCGGCGAGGCATCACGTTCACTGGCCGAAATCGGGCCCGGAAGCGGCGCTCTCGGGCTCAGTATCGCCATGTTGAGGCCTGATCTGGGTGTTGATTTGCTTGATCGGCGCAAGCGCGTCTGCGATTTCATTGACCTAGTCGCAAGGCGTTTCCGAATTGCGAACTGCCGGACCGTATGTATTGACATGCGAGATGTGCCAGCGGATGGACCAAAGTACGATCTCATAGTCGCGCGTGCAGTTGCTCCGGCGGAGCAACTCTTCGGGTATCTATCGGGCTGGCTATCTGCGAACGGGCGGATTGCCTTGCTGCAAACTGAGCGTCAACCCGCTACTGATCGAGAATTCTGCCAATTAGTCCATCAGGCGACGAATCTGCCGGAGCTCTGGCTCGACATCTATCAGAAGAACAGTGTCGAAGGCACAGCCACATAGCTTGCCGAAGTGTGTGCGGTGGGTTGCTTGTGGTCCCACGGGAGGTGTTGATTGGTGGCTCCAGTGTATGCTTTGATCAATCAGAAGGGCGGGGTCGGAAAAACGACAACAGCTATCAACCTGGCATGCTGGGCGGCTCTGGACGGCAAGGGAGTACTAGTGGTTGACGCGGATCCGCAGGGCAACGCTACCAGCGGGCTGGGAATTGATAGGGCGAGCCTGGATTCGTGCATATACGATCTGCTGGCCAGTGACGGAGGGCCAGATGTCGTGACGGTTGACGATATTCTAATGGCTACCGCAATAGATAATCTGCACCTGATTCCTGCAACCATTGAGCTGGCCGGGGCGGATATGGCGTTGTCTGCCACGATCGCCCGTGAGCGTCGCCTTCAACAGGTTCTAGAGCCGCTTCGGGATGACTACGATATTATCATTATTGATACACCACCATCGCTAGGCATTCTGTCCGTCAACAGTCTGGTCGCGGCGGATAGAGTAATCATTCCCATCCAATGCGAGTACTATGCCCTGGAGGGCCTCTCCCAGCTTCTAAATGTGATCAACCTGGTTCAGAGTCAGCTCAATCCGGACCTGCAAGTGGCCGGGGTTGTGCTGACAATGTACGACACTCGCACAAAGCTGTCGGCCGAAGTAGCTGAGGAAGTTCGCACGCATTTTCAGGGGCACGTGTATTCGACCGTCATACCGCGCAACGTCAAACTGGCGGAAGCGCCGAGCTACGGCCTGCCAGTAGCGATATACGCCCCTTCGTCGCGTGGGGCCAAGAAGTATTATGCTTTGTACAAGGAGGTATTCAGCGATGCGTAAACGGAGCCTGGGTCGAGGGTTGTCGCAACTACTCTCCGGCGATGCGCCTTCGCTCAGCCGTACAGTGGTCGAGGTCGCGCTTGATGATATCGAGCCCAACCCGCGACAGCCACGGCAAGGAGTGGGCGAGGCGTCCCTGGAGGAGCTTGCGGTGTCAATCGAAGTGCATGGCGTGTTGCAGCCGGTGATAGTGCGCCGGCGGGGTGAAGGGTACGAGCTGGTAGCGGGAGAGCGGCGGTGGCGGGCCGCACGGCTGGCTGGGCTGGAGACGATTCCTTGCTTAGTCCAAGATATTGATGACCCAACGTCGCTGCAGATCGCGTTGATTGAGAATGTACAGCGCGACGACCTCAACGAGATCGAACTGGCAGATGGCTACAAGTGCCTGGTGGATGATTTCGGCCTGACGCAGGAGGACCTGGCCCAGCGGATAGGCAAGAGCCGTTCGGCTGTGACCAATACACTGCGCTTGCTTGAGCTGCCGATGGAGGTCCAGGATCTGGTGCGGACGGGGGAGCTGTCGGCGGGCCATGGCCGCGCCTTGTTGGGACTTGGCAGCCGCGAAGAGCATGTATGCGAGTTCGCCAGACACGTCGTGGTCAAGGGCCTGTCCGTGCGAGATACGGAGGCGGCGGTTCGGGATTTCGTAGAGCTTGCTTCTGGTACGGAGCCAGCAGTACGGGGCAGCGGAGCTGCGAAGCCGGCCAGGGACCCGCACCTGATCGAGGCGGAGGAGCGGCTGCAGTCGGTGCTGGCCGCCAAGGTGATCATCAAGCCCGGGACCAAACGCGGTGGGGTAATCGAGATCCAATACTACGATGACGAGGACCTGAGCCGTATTGTGGACGAGATTGGCCCGGAGGACGGCTTTGTCTAGAAGCTGTTTCAAAACCCGGTGTGGATGGGGGGGACAGTCCCTGAAGGGACAGTCCCCCTCCACCAGCCGCGTATCACGAGGGGACTGTCCCTTCAGGGACTGTCCCCTGGGTAAGAAGCAGCAGCGTCTTTCCAGCC